>SLPP01000040.1 GCA_007131945.1 Paracoccaceae bacterium
CCGCGTGCCCAGGCGGCGCACGAGGTCGCCGACCCCGGCGCGCGCCGGGGCGGCCTCGGTGCCCGCTGCCGCCGGCGGCTTTCCGGGCCGCCGCAGGCCCGCGGGCATTGCACCTGGCCGGGGCACGGCAAGGCGCCGGCGCGGGTCGGTCACGGGGGCGACGGGTTTCGCAGCCTGCCCGGAACTCACCGTTTCCGGTTGCCTGTTCGCCTGCTGCTCGGGCGGCGTCGGCTCCGCGGCCGGCTTTGCCGGCGCGGGCGCAGCGGATATCTCGGTCGCGGTTTCCCTTGCCGCCACGGTTTTCCCCGCAGCCTCGGGGTCGGTCACACCCGCGCGATCCGGTGCTCCGCCCGATGCTTCGTCGTCCCGGTCGGTGGAAGGCGTCGGCGCGCCGGCTGCCGGCATCGTCTGGGCGGCCGGGATCCGGGCGCGTCCGACGACCTGGACCGGCTCGACATCGGGCAGAACCCGCGTGCCCGCCGGCACCACCTTCGCGGCATGCCGCGTCGCACCGAAGAAGGGCTCGCCGAGGAACTGCCCGGCCTCGGGCATGGCCACGAAGGAGACCGGCTCGAACCCGTGTCCGGCGGCGAATTCCTCGGCCTCGGCAAGGGTTTCGCGCGCGGCGATCACGACCAGGGCCTGATCGCCCTCGACCACCCAGTCATAGACCAGCTCGTCGAGCGCGTAGGGGGTGAGCCCGTCGATCGACGCCTCGATCTGCTTGCGTCGGGCGGCTTCGTCGGGACCGGGGGCGAGCACGCTTTCGTAGCGCAGCTCGGTGTCGGGGATGATCAGCTTGGTGCGGATGCCCTCGGGGGCGAGGCGCTCGGCGTGCTCGCGCAGCCGTCCGATGGCGGTATCCAGATCCTCGGCGTCGAGCCGCGCGGTGCCCACCGAGAGCCAGCCACCGGACGAACGCTGCAGGAGTTCGATACTGTCATGCGCCAGGCGCAGGGCGAAATTCGGTTTCATGCCGCGCGTTTATCACAGGGTCTTGGCGACGGACGAGTCCACCGCCCGGATCCCCTTCTGCCTATAGCAGGAATCCGCCGATGCAAGGAAAAAGCCCCGCGACGATGCCGCGGGGCCACGAAACCGTGATCCGGACTCAGCCGCCCGCCTTGCCGAGTGCCTGGTCGAGATCGGCGATCAGGTCGTTCGCATCCTCGATCCCGATCGACAGCCGCACGACGTTCGGCGCCGCGCCCGCGGCCTTCTGCTGCTCGGGCGTGAGCTGGCGGTGCGTGGTCGAGGCGGAGTGGATCACCAGCGAGCGCGTGTCGCCGAGGTTCGCCACATGGCTGAACAGCTCGAGCGCATCGACGAAGCGCACGCAGGCATCGTAGCCGCCTTTCAGCGCGACGGTGAAGAGCGCGCCGGCGCCGCGCGGATAGAGCCGCTTCGCGCGGTCGTACCAGGGCGAGGTCGGCAGGCCGGCATAGGTCACCGCCTCGACCCGGGGGTGCTTTTCCAGCCATTCGGCGATCCGGATCGCGTTGGCCACGTGCCGCTCCATCCGCAGGCTGAGCGTCTCGATGCCCAGCAGCGTGTAATGCGCAGCCTGCGGGTTCAGGGTCATGCCAAGGTCGCGCAGGCCGACGGCGATCGAGTGGAAGGTGAAGGCGAGGTTGCCGAAGGTCTCGTGGAATTTCAGCCCGTGATAGGCGGGCTCGGGTGCCGAGAGCGAGGGGAACTTGTCGGAGGCCGACCAGTCGAACTTGCCCGAATCGACGATCGCGCCGCCGGTGACCGTGCCATTGCCGGTCATGTACTTGGTCAGCGAATGCACGACCAGCGTCGCGCCCATCTCGATCGGCCGGCAGAGCCACGGGGTGGCCGAGGTGTTGTCGACGATGACCGGGATGCCGTGCCTGTCGGCGAGCTCGGCAAGCGCCGGGATGTCGGTGACATAGCCGCCCGGATTGGCGATCGACTCGCAGAAGAGCGCGCGCGTGTCGCCGTCGATCGCGGCCTCGACCGCGGCGAGGTCGTCGGTATCGACGAATTTCGCCGACCAGCCGAAGCGCCGGATCGTCTGGGTGAACTGCGTCACCGTGCCGCCGTAGAGCCGCGTCGAGGCGACGATATTGCGTCCCGGCCCCATTAATGGAAAGAGCGCCATGATCTGCGCCGCGTGCCCCGAGGAGCAGCAGACCGCGCCGACGCCGCCCTCGAGCGTCGCCACGCGTTCCTGCAGCGCGGCGACGGTGGGGTTGGTCAGGCGGGAATAGATGTAGCCCACCTCCTGCAGGTTGAAGAGCGCGGCGGCGTGATCGGCGTCGCGGAAGACATAGGCGGTGGTCTGGTAGATCGGCGTCTGGCGCGCCCCGGTCGCGGGATCGGGGCGGGTGCCGGCATGGATCTGCAGCGTGTCGAAGCCGTGGCTCTGGGTCATGATGCTCTCCCTCGTCGGATTCGCCGGACGCTAGTGCATAGGGTCGATCTGCACAATCTTCGCGACGCGCCGCGTGGTCGAACCGCCCCTCCGTGGCCCGGCCGCCGGGATGGTCGCGGCGAGACGGGCGTTTCGCGCCAAGGAGCGGGGCGCGGAAAACGTCCCGTGGCCGGTGCGAGAGGCGGATGCGCGGCCTTTTTCGCGGCTCAGTCGAGGGCGATGCGCAGCCCGTCGCGGCCCAGATGCAGCGCGCCGGACCAGTGCGGCGCGATGGCGCGCTGCCAGTCCGCCGGGCCGAAATCCGGATCGTCCGAGGGGATCAGGTGATGAAGCGCCAGCGCCCGCACCCCGGCTTCGGCGGCGATGCGCGCGGCATCGGCGGCGAGCGTGTGGCTGCGCTTCAGGTGGCGCATCAGCCGGTCGTCGGCATTGCCGACCCGGGCGGTCAGCGCCACGAGCCCCTCTTCCAGCATCGCCTCGTGGATCAGCAGATCGGCGCCGCGCGCGAAATCGACAAGCGCGGGGTTGTGCGCGGTGTCGCCCGAGAAGACGACGTGCCGCCCGCCGGCGCGGAACGAGAGCGACCAGCTTTCGGCAATCGGCGGGTGGATCGAGGGCAGGGCGTCGACGGTGAGGGCGCCGGCGGTGATCGGCGCGCTCGCCCGGATCGTCTCGAAGGCCACGAGGTCGCGCAGGTCGGGGCGGCCCTCGTCCTCGATCCGGAGGTCGATATCGGCCCGCATCGAGGCGAGGAAGCCCTCCCAGTAGCCGCCGAGCCCGCGCGGCCCCCAGACGGTGACAGGGGTTTTCAGCCCCGCGGTCCAGGCGGTGTGCAGGAGCGGGCCGAGTTCGAGGTAATGGTCCGAATGCAGATGCGTGATGAAGACGCGGCGAAGGTCCTTCAGCGCCATGCCCTGATCGACGAGCCCGCGCGTCACGCCGAGACCGCAATCGACGACCGCCATCTCGCCGCCGAGGGAGACAAGCGAGGAGGTCGGCATCGGCGAGCCGGTGCGGATCGCCGGGCCGCCCTTGGTGCCCAGGAGCGCGACGAAATCACCCATCAGAGCCCCGCGAAGCCGGCGTCGAGTGCGTTCAGGATCACCTCGACATCCGCCTCGGTCAGCACCAGCGGCGGCGACAGGATGATGTTCGGCCCCGAGACCCGGACCATCGCGCCGGCCGCATAGGCGCCCTTCTGGACCCGTCCGGGCAGCGCCTTGTCGGGCGCGGCCCTGGTGGCGCGATCGGCGACCAGTTCCAGCGCGCACATCAGCCCGCGCCCGCCGCGGACATCGCCGATCACCTCGTGCTTCGCCTTCAGCGCCACGAGCCCTTCGTGAAGCTGCGTCCCGCGCGCCGCGGCGTTCGTCGCCACGTC
>SLPP01000328.1 GCA_007131945.1 Paracoccaceae bacterium
AGCATCTGGCCGAGGGGCTGGCGCTGCGCGCCTACCAGTTCGCGCGCAAGGCCGAGGCACCGAAGGCGCCGGGCGGGGTGACGCTGGCCTGCGCCGATCCCGAGGCGGCGAAGGCTGCCGCTGCCAACCTGCTGTCGCGTGCCGAGGCGGTGCATTTCACCCGCGACCTGGTCAACGAGCCGGCGAACATCCTGACCACGACCGAATTCGCCGAGCGTTGCGCGGCGATGCGCGATCTCGGGCTCGAGGTCGAGGTGCTGGAGGAGGCGGAACTCGGGAAGCTCGGCATGCGGGCGCTGCTGGCGGTGGGGCAGGGATCGGAAAGCCCGTCGAAGGTCGTGGTCATGCGCTGGCAGGGGGGCGGGGCGGAAAAGCCCCTCGCGCTGATCGGCAAGGGCGTGGTCTTCGACACCGGCGGCATCTCGATCAAGCCGGCTTCCGGCATGGAGGAGATGGTGATGGACATGGGCGGCGCCGGCGTCGTCGCGGGCGTCATGCGCACGCTCGCCGCGCGCAAGGCCGCGGCCAATGTCGTCGGCCTGATCGGGCTCGTCGAGAACATGCCCGACGGGAAGGCGCAGCGGCCGGGCGACGTGGTCACCTCGATGAAGGGCGACACGATCGAGGTGATCAACACCGATGCCGAGGGCCGGCTCGTCCTGGCCGATGTCATGTGGTACGCGCAGGAGCGCTTCGAGCCCGCCGCGATGGTCGACCTGGCGACGTTGACCGGGGCGATCATCATCGGGCTCGGCCACGAGAAGGCCGGCGTCTTCGCCAATGACGACGCGCTCTGCGCGGCGTTCCTCAAGGCCGCCGCCGACACCGGCGAGGGCGCCTGGCGGATGCCGCTCGACCCGGCCTATGACGAGCAGATCAAGTCGCGCGTGGCCGATGTCAAGAATGTCGGCGGCCGGCCGGCGGGCTCGGTGACCGCGGCGCAGTTCCTGCAGCGTTTCGTCAGGGAGGGCGTGCCCTGGATCCATCTCGACATCGCCGGGGTGGCGTTCAATTCGAAGGACACGGCCTTCGCGCCCAAGGGGGCGACGGGCTGGGGGGTGCGCGCGCTCGACGCGCTGGTGCGCGCGCGCTTCGAGGGCTGAGGCGCGTTGTGGCGGTCGCGCGCTTCTACCACCTGACCCGCGACCCGCCCGAGGCGCTTCTGCCGGTGCTGATCGGCAAGGCGCTGGAACAGGGGCTGCGGGTGGCCCTGCGCGGCCGCGACCGCGCGCGGATGGAGGCGCTCGACCTCGCGCTCTGGCGCGGCGACGGGTTCCTGCCGCACGGGCTCGCCGGCGGCGCGCACGACGCCGACCAGCCAGTACTGCTGTGCTGCGACGAAACGCCCGCGACGGAACTGCCCAACCGGCCCGGCTGCCTGATCGCGCTCGAGGCGAGCCCGGTGAGCGCCGAGGAGGCGGCGGCGGCCGAGCGGCTCTGCATCCTCTTCGACGGCACCGACCCGGATGCGGTGGAGGCGGCGCGGGCGCAGTGGCGCGAGCTGACCGGGGCCGGGGTGGCGGCGGAATACTGGAACCGCGACTCGGGCCGCTGGACCTGCCAGGCGCGGCATCCGGCGGCGTGAAGCGGCGCCGCGCGCATCGCGCGCGGCAAGACCTTTCGGCGCGGATGCCCGCGCCGCGGGCATCCGCGCGGCGCCCCGTCGCGCGTGTCGCGAATCGGTCGCGCGGCGGGCAGCATCGCGCCGCGCTTACTTGTGAACGCGGCGGCTGCGCGTTATGCACGCGCGGCATGGGGAATGCGGGCCGGGCGACCGGCGCGGCAGAATGGGGGACATCGCGTGAAGATTGGCGCTCCGAAAGAGGTGATGCCCGGCGAGAACCGGGTGGCGATGACGCCGGACTCGGCCCGGGAGCTGAAGAAGCTCGGCCATGACTGCCTGATCGAGGCGGGCGCCGGGGCGGCGGCGGGCTTCGAGGACGCGGCCTACGAGGCCGCGGGCGTCAAGGTCGTGGCGGACGCCGCGGCGCTCTGGGCCGAGGCCGAGATCATCGTCAAGGTGCGCGAGCCGAAACCCGAGGAGGTGGCGCGGCTGACCTCCGGCAAGACGCTGATTTCCTTCTTCTGGCCGGCGCAGAACGCCGAGATGCTGGAAAAGGCGAAGGAGACCGGCGCCAGCGTCATCGCCATGGACATGGTGCCGCGCATCTCCCGCGCGCAGAAGATGGACGCGCTCTCGTCGATGGCCAATATCGCCGGCTACCGGGCGGTGATCGAGGCCGGCAACAATTTCGGCCGCTTCTTCACCGGCCAGGTGACGGCGGCGGGCAAGATCCCGCCGGCGCGCGTGCTGGTCGTCGGCGCCGGCGTCGCCGGGCTCGCCGCGATCGGCACATCCGTGAGCCTCGGCGCGATCACCATGGCCTTCGACGTCCGCCCCGAAGTGGCCGAGCAGATCGAATCGATGGGCGCCGAATTCGTCTTCCTCGAATTCGAGGCGGCGCAGGACGGCTCGGCCACCGGTGGTTACGCCGCGCCCCAGTCCGAGGAGTTCCGCGAAAAGCAGCTCGCCAAGTTCCGCGAACTCGCCCCCGAGGTCGACATCGTCATCACCACCGCGCTGATCCCCGGCCGGCCGGCACCGAAGCTCTGGACCGAGGACATGGTCGCGATGATGAAGCGCGGCTCGGTCATCGTCGACCTTGCCGCCGAGCGCGGCGGCAACTGCGACCTGACCAGGCCGGACGAGAAGATCGTCACCGAGAACGGCGTCACCATCGTCGGCTACACCGACTTCCCGAGCCGGATGGCGACCCAGTCCTCGACGCTTTATGCCAACAACATCCGCCACATGCTGACCGACCTGACCCCGAAGAAGGACGGGGTGGTCGCGCACAACATGGAGGATGACGTGATCCGCGGCGCGACCGTCGCGCATGCGGGCGAGATTACCTTCCCGCCGCCGCCGCCGAAGGTGCAGGCGATCGCCGCCGCCAAGCCGAAGCCGAAGCCCAAGGAGCCGACGGTGGCGGAGCGGCGCGGCCAGGAAGTCGCCGCCTTCCGCGCCGAGACCCGCCGGCAGGTCATCCTGCTCGCCTCGGCCGGCGCGGCGGTGCTGGCGGTGGGACTGGTGGCGCCGGAAAGCTTCATGCGCAACTTCATCATCTTCGTGCTCGCCGTCTTCGTCGGCTTCCAGGTGATCTGGAACGTCGCGCACAGCCTGCACACGCCGCTGATGGCGGTGACCAACGCCATCTCCTCGATCATCATCCTCGGCGCGCTGATGCAGATCGGCTCGACCTCGATGCTGATCACGATCATGGCGGCCTTGGGCATCCTGATGGCGGCGGTGAACATCTTCGGCGGTTTCATGGTGACACGGCGCATGCTCGCCATGTTCCAGAAGTCCTGAGCGGGCGGGAGACAGGATCATGGATTACGGTTTCACCATGGCCGCCTACGCGGTTGCGACGGTCCTCTTCGTGCTGGCGCTGGGCGGGCTCTCGAACCAGGAAAAGGCCAAGCGCGCGGTCTGGTACGGCATCGTCGGGATGGCGGTGGCGGTGCTGGCAACGATGGTCGGCCCGGGCAGCGGGCTCTGGGCGCTGTCGCTGATCCTCATCGCGCTCGGCGGGGTGGTCGGCTGGCAGCTTGCCACGCGGGTGAAGATGACCCAGATGCCCGAACTGGTGGCGATCATGCACAGCCTCGTCGGGCTGGCGGCCGTCTTCGTCGGCCTCAACGCGCATCTGGAGATCGGCCGCGTCGCGCAGGCCTTCGCCGAGGCCGCGCTGCCCTTCCCGCAGCCGGAGGGGCCGATGTCCACCGCCGCCTATCAGCTGTGGCTGGGGCTGACCGATTTCGCCATGATCATCGGCAAGAAGACGGCGGTCGAGGTCACCATCCTGCGCATCGAGCTGATGCTGGGCATCTGGATCGGCGCGGTCACCTTCACCGGTTCGGTCGTGGCCTATGGCAAGCTTGCCGGGCGCATCGACAGCGCGCCGAAGCAGATGCCCGGCGGGCACATGCTGAATGCCGGCGCGGCGGTGGCGTCGGTCCTGTTCGCCGGCCTCTACCTGGCCTTTTCGGACAGCGGCTTCGCCGCGATCCTGATGCTTCTGGTGCTGACGGCGCTGGCGCTCTTCATCGGCTATCACCTGATCATGGGCATCGGCGGCGCCGACATGCCGGTCGTGGTGTCGATGTTGAACTCCTATTCGGGCTGGGCGGCGGCGGCGATCGGCTTCTCGCTCGGCAACGAGCTCCTGATCGTCGTCGGCGCGCTGGTCGGGGCTTCGGGCGCGATCCTCAGCTACATCATGTGCCGGGCGATGAACCGCTCCTTCGTCTCGGTCATCCTCGGCGGCTGGGGCGGGACCAGCGGCCCGGCGATGGCGATCGAGGGCGAGCAGATCGCCATCGATGCCGACGGCGTGGCAACGGCGCTGAACGAGGCCGATTCGGTCATCATCGTGCCGGGCTACGGCATGGCGGTGGCGCAGGCGCAGCAGTCGGTGAGCGAACTCACCCGCAAGCTGCGCGCCAAGGGCAAGAAGGTCCGCTTCGCCATCCACCCGGTCGCCGGGCGTCTGCCGGGGCACATGAACGTGCTCTTGGCCGAGGCCAAGGTGCCCTACGACATCGTGCTCGAGATGGACGAGATCAACGAGGATTTCCCCTCGACCGATGTCGTCATCGTCATCGGTTCGAACGACATCGTCAACCCGGCGGCGCAGGACGACCCGAACTCGCCCATCGCCGGGATGCCGGTGCTGGAGGTGTGGAAGGCCAAACAGGTCTTCGTCTCGAAGCGCGGCCAGGGTACCGGCTATTCCGGCATCGAGAACCCGCTCTTCTTCAAGGAGAACACGCGGATGTTCTACGGCGACGCCAAGGCCTCGGTCGATGCCCTGCTGCCGCTGATCGACTGAGCCATCCGGGGCGCCGGCCGCGGATATCGTCCTGCGGCCGGCGCATCGGATACGGCGCACCGGCGCGAGCCCATCGCCCGGCCGGCGCCCGGAAGATGCCTTCGCCGAAAGTTTCATTGCGGTTAATTTTTCAGATTTATCATTTCAGGACAACGGTTTGCCCGCGTGCTCGCATGCGAGCACATTGCCCCCGCGCGATCACGGACAGCCTGGCGGCAACCGCCTTTCCGGGGCGCGGCCTCGAAAGCCGGGTGCCGGTGCGCCGTTCACCTTGCCGCTGGACCTCGCCCCGCGCCGCCCCTATCACGGGGAAAACCGCGGGGAGGGCGCATGGAAGCGGATCGTCCGGTCGACAAGCTGACCGAGGCCGAGGCGAGGGCCGAGCTCGCCCGCCTCGCCGACCTGCTCGACGCGGCCAACCGCGCCTATTACCAGGCCGACGCGCCGGTCATGCCGGATGCCGAGTTCGACGCGCTCAAACGCCGCAACGCCGCGATCGAGGCGCGCTTTCCCGCCCTCAAGCGCGCCGACAGCCCGACCGAGCAGGTCGGCGCGCCGCCGGCCGAGGGCTTCCGCAAGATCCGCCACGCGGTGCGGATGCTGTCCTTGGCGAACGCCTTCGACGAGGGTGACCTGCGCGAATTCGACGCCCGCATCCGCCGCTATCTGGGGCTGAAGGACGATGCCCCGCTCGCCTATACCGCCGAGCCCAAGATCGACGGGGTCTCGCTTTCCCTGCGCTACGAGGCGGGCAGGCTGATCCACGCCGCCACCCGCGGCGACGGCGAGACCGGCGAGGACGTCACCGCCAACGCCGCAACGATCGGCGAGATCCCGCGCCGGCTGACCGGCGCGCCAGACATCCTCGAGGTGCGCGGCGAGGTCTACATGCGCCACGCCGATTTCCAGGCGCTGAACGCGCGCGCGGCCGAGACCGGCGGGCGGACCTTCGCCAATCCGAGGAACGCCGCCGCCGGCTCGCTGCGCCAGCTCGACCCGGAGATCACGCGCGCCCGCCCGCTGAGCTTCTTCGCCTATTCCTGGGGGGCGCTGTCCGAACCCCTCGGCGCGACGCAGATGGCGGCGCTCGACCGACTGCGCGGGCTCGGCTTCGCCGTCAACCCGCTGACCCGCATCTGCGCCACGCTCGACGAACTCATCGCGCATTACCGCGAGATCGAGACCCGGCGCCCCGACCTCGGCTACGACATCGACGGCGTCGTCTACAAGGTCGACGACCTCGCGCTGCAGGCCCGGCTCGGCTTTCGTTCGACGACGCCGCGCTGGGCGATCGCGCACAAGTTCGCCGCCGAGACCGCCTGGACGGTGCTGGAAGGGATCGACATCCAGGTCGGGCGCACCGGCGCGCTCTCGCCTGTCGCGCGCCTGCGGCCGATCAATGTCGGCGGCGTGCTCGTCTCGAACGCGACGCTGCACAACGAGGACTACATCGAGGGCCGCGACTCGAAGGGCGCGCCGATCCGCGAGGGGCGCGACATCCGCGTGGGCGACCGGGTTAAGGTCTACCGGGCGGGCGACGTGATCCCGAAGGTGGCGGATGTGGACCTGGGCGCGCGCCCGGCCGATGCGCAGCCCTTCGCCTTCCCCGAGACCTGCCCCGAATGCGGCTCGCCGGCGGTGCGCGAACCCGGCGACTCGGTGCGCCGCTGCACCGGCGGGTTGATCTGCCCGGCGCAGGCGGTCGAGCGGCTCAAGCATTTCGTCTCGCGGGGCGCCTTCGACATCGAGGGTCTGGGCGCGAAGCAGATCGAGGCCTTCCACAACGACGACCAGCTACCCGTCCGCACCCCCGCCGACATCTTCACGCTGGAGGAACGCGACGGCGCCAACCTCACCAGGCTGAAGAACCGCATGGGCTGGGGCGAGACCTCGGCGCGCAACCTCTTCCGCGCCATCGACGAACGCCGTCGCATCCCGCTGCACCGGATGATCTTCGCCCTCGGCATCCGGCACGTGGGCGAGACGGCGGCGCAGCTTCTCGCGCGCCATTTCGGCAGCTGGCGGGCCTTCGAGACCTGCCTGACCGGCCCGGCCGAGGAGGCGATGGCGGAGCTGACCGCGATCAACGGCGTCGGCCCGGTGATGGCGCAATCGCTGATCGACGCCTTCGCCAACGAGGCCGAGCGCCGTGCCATCGACGAACTCGCCGCTCATCTGGAGATCGAGGACGCCGAGGCGCCGCGGGTCGCCGACAGCGCGATCGCCGGCAAGACCCTGGTCTTCACCGGCACGCTGACGCGGATGACGCGGGCCGAGGCCAAGGCGCGGGCCGAGGCGCTGGGGGCGAAGGTCGCGGGGTCGGTCTCGGCCAGGACCGACCTCCTGGTCGCGGGCGAGGGGGCGGGGTCGAAGGCCGGCAAGGCCGAGGCGCTGGGGGTCACGGTGATCGACGAGGACGCCTGGCTCGACCTGATCGGCGCATGAGCGGCCGGCCCGAAGTCCTCTTTCCGCTCTTCGGCACGCTCGAAGGGCTCGAGGGCGTCGGGCCGAAGACCGCGCAACTGCTCGCCGGGCTCGGGGTCGAGAAGCCGCGCGACCTTCTGTTCCTGCTGCCCCATTCCGGCATCGACCGCCGGCTGCGGAGCTCGATCCGCGAGGTGACGCCGCCCGCCACGGTCACCGTCGAGGTCGAGATCGGCAACCACCTGCCCGCGCGCCAGAAGGGCCGGCCCTACCGCGTACTGGTGCGCGACACGCGGGCCGAGTTCCAGCTCGTCTTCTTCCACCCGCGCGCCGACTGGCTGCAGAAGCAGCTGCCGTCGGGCCAGCGGCGGATCGTCTCGGGCAGGGTCGAGCTGTTCGACGGCGTCGCGCAGATGGTCCATCCCGACCACATCCTGCGCCCGGAGGCGGCCGGCAGCCTGCCGGACCACGAACCGGTCTACCCGCTGACCGCCGGGGTGACCCAGCGCCAGGTGCAGAAGGCGGTCGCGGGCGCGCTCGCCCGGCGGCCCGACCTGCCGGAATGGATCGATCCGACGCTGAGGGAACGGCGCGGCTGGCCCGGCTGGGCGGAGGCGCTGGACCGGGCGCATGCGCCGAAGGGCGCGGCGGACCTGTCCCCCGCCGCCCCGGCGCGCGAGCGGCTGGCCTATGACGAATTGCTGGCGCACCAGCTGACCCTCGCGCTCGCCCGCGCCCGCGCACGGCGCAAGCCCGGCATCGCCACGCGCGGCGACGGGCGGCTGGTCGGCAAGGTGCTCGCCGCGCTGCCCTACGCGCCGACCGCCGCGCAGCGCCGCGCCATCGCCGAGATCACTGCCGACATGGAAGCGTCGGCGCGGATGAACCGGCTCCTGCAGGGCGATGTCGGCTCGGGCAAGACGCTGGTGGCGATGGCCGCGCTGCTGACCGCGGTCGAGGGCGGCGGGCAGGGCGTGCTGATGGCACCGACCGAGATCCTCGCCCGCCAGCATGCCGAGGGCATCGCGCCGATGGCGGCCGCGGCAGGGGTGCGGGTCGCTTTGCTGACCGGCCGCGACAAGGGGCGCGAGCGGGCGAAGAAGCTTGCCGACCTGGCCTCGGGCTTCATCGACATCCTGATCGGCACGCATGCGGTGTTCCAGAAGGATGTCGAATTCGCCGACCTCCGGCTCGCCGTGATCGACGAGCAGCACCGGTTCGGCGTCGCGCAGCGCATGGCGCTGGGCGAGAAGGGCTACCGCCCCGACGTCCTGGTGATGACCGCGACGCCGATCCCGCGCAGCCTGGCGCTGGCGCAGTACGGCGACATGGACCTCTCGCTTCTGGACGAGAAGCCGCCGGGGCGGCAGCCGGTCGTCACCTCGCTCGCGCCGACCGACCGGATGGACGAGGTGGTGGCGCATCTCGCCCGTGCCGTCGCCGAGGGGCGGCAGGCCTACTGGGTCTGCCCGCTCGTGGAGGAATCCGAGACCGTGACGCTGACCGCCGCGCAGTCGCGCTTCGAGGCCCTGCGCGCGGCTTTGGGCGAAGGCAAGGTCGGCCTCGTCCACGGTCAGTTGCCGCCCGCCGAGAAGGACGCCGCGATGGCCGATTTCGTCGCCGGGCGCACGCGGGTGCTAGTCGCGACGACGGTGATCGAGGTGGGCGTCGACGTGCCGAACGCGACGATCATGATCATCGAGCGCGCCGAGAGCTTCGGGCTGGCGCAGCTGCACCAGCTGCGCGGCCGGGTGGGGCGGGGCAGCGGCGCCTCGACCTGCCTTCTGCTCTACGACCCGCCCCTGGGCGAGGCGGCGGCGCGGCGGCTGAAGCTGATGCGCGAGACCGAGGACGGCTTCCGCATCGCCGAGGAGGACATGGCGATGCGCGGCGCGGGCGACATGATCGGCACGGCGCAATCCGGCCTGCCGCGGTTCCGCCTCGCCGATCTCGAGCGCCAGGCCGGGCTGATGGAGGTAGCGCAGAGTGATGCCCGCCGGCTTCTGAACGACGACCCCGAGCTTGCCGGCCCGCGCGGGCAGGCGGCGCGGACGCTTCTGTGGCTGATGGAGCAGGACCGCGCGATCCGGCTTCTGCAGGTCGGGTAGATGCGGACGGCTTCACCTCGCCGCTGCGACCGGCTAGAGAGGGGCGCAACGGAAGGAAGGGCGCGATGGGCGACTGGCTGATCTGGATCGGGGTGGCGGTGACGCTGATCGGCGTCGCGGGGCTGGTGGCCTCGGGCGTCTACGCGCTGCGCCTGCGCAGGGCCGGGCTCGACGAGGCCACGCTGCGCGAACGGCTGCGTCGCGGCGTCCTGCTGAACCTGGTCGCGCTCTTCGGTTCGGTGATCGGGCTGATGCTGGTGATCCTCGGCATCGCCTTCGCGTGAGCCGTCAGGGCGCGCAGTTGCTGCAGAACGGGGTCGCCGGCAGAAGGTCGAGCCGCGCATCGGCGATCCGCTCGCCGCACTTGGTGCAGAAACCGTACTCGCCCTCGGCCAGGCGCTGGAATGCGGCATGGATCATGCGGATCTCCTGCTTGCCCTCGTCACCCATCGAGGTCAGCACCTCGTCATGCTCGCGCTCGGTGGCGAGTTCCTCCCAGTCCTTGGCCTGATGCGACAGAAGCTCGCGCTCGATCCCCTGAAGGCGCGTATCGAGTTCGGCCAGGCGCGCGACGAGCTGCGCCTTGCGCCGATCGAGTTCAGCCTGCGGGATCTCGGTCATGTCGCTCTCCTGTTGCACTCGGATGGCACCGGTGGCGACAGTCTACGGTCGAGACCATGACCCATGTCAAGAGTTCGTTGAAAGTTCCGTCCATCGCGGAGCCCGGCACCCGCCCGGGGACACCGTGCCGCGAGGACGGTGTTCCGCGCCGGCCGGGCTTTCGCGGCGCGCGGACTGCAGCTATGTTCGCCCGTGACGCGGGTCGGCGCCGGCCGGGCGCGGCGGAGCAAGAGAAGGACCGGACGCGATGGACATACGCCCCCTGAGCGCGGACTACGCGGTCGCGCCGCAGATCACGCCCGAGGACATCCCGGCGATCGTGGCGGCGGGTTTCGACACGGTGATCTGCAACCGGCCCGATGGCGAGATCCCGCCGGATCTGCATGCCGAGGCGCTGCGCCCGGCGATCGAGGCGGCGGGGCTGCGGCTGGTGGTCAACCCGGTGGTCGGCGGCGGGCTGAGCATGGAGAATGTCGAGGCGCAGAAGGCGGCGATCGATATGGGCGGCAAGGTGCTGGCCTACTGCGCCTCGGGCAACCGGTCCTCGATCGTCTGGGCGCTGGCCCTCGCCGGGACCCGGCCGACCGAGGAGCTGGTCGCGGCGGGGGCGCGCTACGGCTACCAGGTGCCGCAGTTCCGCGACCTGATCGAGCGGCTGGCGCAGGGCCGGTAGGCCGCAACATGGCGGCGTGCAAATTTGCACGCTCCGGCAAGTTTCTGATATCGCTTGTGGAACGGGCGCCGTTAACCGCAACGAAACCTCTGGCCCGACGGGCGGGGGCGGCGCTCGGCCCCCGTCGAGGGGGCCTCGCGCCGCGGCGGCTTCGCCCCCGCATCCAGCGCCGCGACCGGCCGTCGCGCGCTCAGCGGCCGCGGATGCGGGGGTCGAGCGCGTCGCGCAGCCCGTCGCCGATGAAATTCACGCTCAAGACGGTGAGCGAGATGAAGACGCCCGGCCAGACGACGCGGGCGGGATACTGCTCGATCCAGTCGCGCCCGTCATAGAGGATCCGGCCCCAGGTCGGGAAGTCGGGCGGGAAGCCCAGCCCGAGGAAGGAGAGCGCCGATTCGGTGATGATCGCCGAGGCGATGCCGAGCGTCGCCGAGACCATGATCGGCGACATCACGTTGGGCAGGATGTGGCGGGTGTTGATCCGCCGCGACGGCGTGCCGATCGAGCGCGCGGCGAGGACGAATTCGCGCTCCTTCAGGGCGAGCACGTCGCCGCGCACGATCCGGGCGGTCTGCATCCAGCTGGTCACCGCGATGGCGACGACGATCAGGGTGAAGACCCCCATCGCCTGGCCGAAGGTGCCCTCGAGCACGTCGCGGAAGAGCGCGACGAGGATCAGCAGGAGCGGCAGCAGCGGCAGGGCGAGAAAGAGGTCGGTGGTGCGCATGAGCGGCGCATCGAGCAGGCGGAAATAGCCGGCCAGCACCCCGATCAGCGTGCCGAGGAGCAGCCCGAGCAGCATCGCCGTCAGCCCCACCGCGACCGAGACCCGGCCGCCATACATCATCCGCGCGAGCAGGTCGCGGCCCAGCTGGTCGGTTCCCATCGGATGCGCCCAGCTCGACCCCTGGTTGCGCGAGCGGATGTCGATCAGCCCCGGATCGACCTGCCAGATCCACGGCCCGACGGCGACGAAGAGGATGATCGAGACGAAGACGATCATCCCGGCCATCGCCCCCTTGTGGGTCTTGAACTGGTCCCAGACGTCCCACCACTGGTTGCGCGGCGGGCGCAGGTCGTGGATGTCCTCGGCCGCGGGTGGCGGGGCGCTCGGCGGCGGCGCGGACTGTGGCGGCGGCGCGGCGGGGGGCGGCATCGAGGCGTCAGTCATAGCGGATCCTCGGGTCGAGGATGCCGTAGAGCACGTCGGCGATCAGGTTGAAGAGGACGATCAGGATGGCGAAGATGAAGGTGATCGTCTGCACCATCGGCCAGTCGCTGACATAGATCGCGCGGATCAGCGCGTCGCCGAGCCCGTTCACGCGGAAGATCTGCTCGGTGATGATGGCGCCGGTGAAGACCGTGGGGATGCCGATGGCGATGACGGTGACCACGGGGATCATCGAGTTGCGCAGGACATGGACCAGCACCACGGTCTGTTCGCGCAGGCCCTTGGCGCGGGCGGTTCGGACGTAGTCCTGGTTGAGGTTGTCGAGCATCGAGGCGCGCATGAAGCGGCTGATCTGGCTGGCGTTGAAGAGCGCCAGCACCGCGACCGGCATGACGATCTGGCGCACCTGGCGCACGAAGCTGTCCCAGTCGGTCACGCGCAGCGTGGTGTCGTACATCGACGGGAACCAGCCCAGCCAGACCGAGAAGACGAGGATGAAGACGACGCCGGTGAAGAAGGTCGGCACCGAGAAGCCGACCATCGAGACGAAGGTGCCGATCTGGTCGAACCAGGAATACTGCCTGTAGGCCGAGATCACCCCGATCGGCACCGCGATCAGGATGCCGAAGAGATAGCCCAGCCCCACCACCCACAGCGTCTGCGGGATGCGCTGGATGATGATGTCGCCGACCGGCGAACGGGTCTGCCAAGACAGGATGCGGGGCCCGTCGGGGGCGATGTCCCAGCCGGTGGCGGCGGCGATCATGTGCAGCGGTTCGGTAATCGCCATCATCTGCAGCCACTTGAAATAACGCACGATCACCGGCTCGCCGAGGCCGAGCGCGGCGCGGATCTGCTCGCGCACCTCGGGCGGAATGGTCAGCGGCAGGTCGGCGGTCGGGTCGCCCGGCGCCATGTCGAGCATCAGGAAGACGACCAGGCTGATGACCAGCACGGTCGGGACGGCGAAGGCAAGGCGCCGGAGCGTATAGGTGAACATCGTCTGGCCCCGCGGGTCGGGCGGTGGTCGAGGAAAAAGCCCGCCCCGGCTGGCCGGGGCGGGTGATCAACTGTGGATCAGTTCTCGATCCGGTACCACTCGGCCTGGTTCCAGTGCTCGGAATCCCAGACGTTGAGCACGATGCCGCCGAGCGTGTTCGACGCGGCCGAGACGCGGCCGCGGGCGACCAGCGGCAGATGCGCGTAGTCCTGCACGAACATGTCGTTGAGCTGGATCACCAGCTCGTTGCGGCGCGCCGGTTCGGGCTCGCGGTTCAGTTCGGCCCAGAGCGCGTCATACTCCTCGTTGCAGTAGCGGTTGATGTTCTGCCCCTGCCACTGCGTCGCGGGCTGCGGCTCGCGCCCGCAGCGGCGCTGCTCCAGATGCGGGGTCGGGTCGGTGCCCTCGAAGAGCGAGGCGTACATCTGCACGTCGGCGTAGAACTTGAGGTACGTGTCCGGGCTCGCCGGGTCCGATCCGAAGAAGACGCCCGCATCGATGTTGCGCAGGCGCGTGTCGATGCCGATCTCGCGCCACCACTGCTGGATCAGCGCCTGGAAATCCTGCCGCACCGGGTTGGTCGAGGTCTGGAAGAGAAGCTCCAGCCGGCGCCCGTCCTTGGTGCGGATGCCGTCGGCGCCACGCTCCCAGCCGGCCTCGTCGAGCAGCTCGTTGGCGCGGTCGATGTCCTGCACGAGGCAGTCGTCGTTGTTGGTCGAGGCCACGGCGGGCGGGGCGACGATGAAGTTGCAGGTCGGCCGGCCCATCGGTCCGAAGCCGATCTCGGTCAGAAGCTCGCGGTCGATGGCGCGGGAGAGCGCCTCGCGCACGCGGATGTCGCTGAGGATCGGGTGCGGGTGCTGACGTGTCGCGCGCTCGCCCTCCGGCAGGCTGGGCGAGGGATCGGTGAAGTTGATCTCGATCCGCTCCATCAGCGGGCCGAAATCGACGAGGAGCCTGCCGCGGCCGCCGGCCTCCATCTGCGCGATCACCTCGGGCGCGAGCTGCAGGTTCCAGGCATAGTCCATCTCGCCGGTCTGGAAGACCGCGCGCGCGG
>SLPP01000377.1 GCA_007131945.1 Paracoccaceae bacterium
CGCTACGGCTCGGTCGCGCGCTACCTCGCCCATATCGGCGTCCCGCCCGGCGACCGTTCGGCGCTGCTGGACCGCCTGCGCGGCGCGGTCTCGACCCCCGGCAGCGCGCGGCGGGGCTAACCGCCGGACCAGTCGACCCCGGCCTCACCGGCCAGGAACCCGTCGGACAGCGCCGCGCCGCCGGTCGTCGCGGCGAGCCGGCTTTCCAGTCCCGCAGCGCCACCGCCAAGCGCCCCGGCATATGCTTCGCAGATATCCGAAAAATACGCGCTCTGCGGCGACAGGCGCAGCGACGCCACCCCCGCCGCGCGCAGCAAGCCGAGCTGCCGCGCCGCGCTCGCCACGCTCTGCGAAAGCGTCTGCACGCCGTTGACCGTCAGGAAGGCCTGCCCGTCCAGCGTCTCCACCGGCCGCCCGTCGGGATCCTCGCCGCAGACGAACTGGCAGTTGTCCTTCGCCCGGTCATGCAGCCGCGCGTGGTAGCACCTGCCCGAGATCGCCAGCGGCACCCGCCCGTGGCCCCAGACCTCGACCGCCACGCCCCGCTGCCGCCCGGCCTCGGCGAGGATCTCGACCGCACCCATCGGCAGCTCGGGCGGCAGGCAGATCCGCCTCGCGCCCCGGTCGGCCAGCCAGTCGAGCGTGCCCTCATTGTAGACATTGACCAGCGGACCGACCCAGAACGGCATCCCGTCGGGGATGAAGCGAAGCGCGGTCAGGTCGTTCACCTCGACCGGCAGGCCCATCTCGATCAGGTCGCGGGTGAGCCTGCGCTCGCGCGGCAGGGTGATCAGCGCCAGCGTGCTCAGCGCCACCTCCTTGCCGGCCGCGCGCAGCGTCTCGATCGCGCCGGGGATCTCGTCCTGCCAGAAGGGCAGCCGCTTCGAGCAGACGAGTTCGCCGAGGACGACGCGGGCGACCGGCGCGCGGGCGAGGCAAGCGTAGAAGTCGCGCACGGCCTCGACCGACCAGAAGAACGGGTTGGGGCCGACGGTCAGGTCCATCTCATCTCCAGGTCTTGGCATAGGCGCCGGTCGTCGCCGCCTGCCCCTCGGTCAGGCGCCTGAGCGCGCTCTCGGGCATCGGCCGCCCGGCGGCCTCGGCCTCGACCGCGGCGCGGAAGCTGCGCACCACCTCGGCGACATAGGCGCGCGAGCGTTGCCGCCCCTCGATCTTCAGCGCGGTGACCCCGGCGCGGGCCAGTTGCGGGATCAGCTGCGTCGCATCGAGGCTCACCGGGTCCTCGAAGATATGCCCGGTCTGCGCGCCCGAGGTGAAGCAGCCCTTGCACAGCGTCGGATAGGGCGCGGGTCCCCCCGCCGGCGTCCGGTGGATGGTGAAGCCGCCGAGCCGCGCCACCGTCTCGCCGCGCTCCTGCGCGTAGACGACATGGCTGGCCGGCGAGCAGACCCCGTTCATGTTCGGCGAGCGCCCGGTGGCGTAGGAGGAAAGCGAACAGCGCCCCTCGGCCATGACGCAGAGCCCGCCGAAGACGAAAGCCTCGGTCTCGACCTCGATCGCCCGGTTGATCGCGGTGATCTCGGCCACGGTCAGCACCCGCGGCAGCACCACCCGCTTCACGCCGAAGGTCTCGGCATAGAAGTTGATCGCGTCCGCATTCGCCGCCGCCGCCTGGACCGAGAGATGCCGCCGCAGGCCCGGATGACACTCGGCCGCGCGGGCGAGGAGCCCGAGATCGGCCAGGATCACCGCATCGGCGCCGGCCGCCTCGGCATCGGCCAGCGCCGCGTGCCAGAGCCCCTGGTTGCCGGCCTGGGGAAAGGTGTTGATCGCGACCAGCACCTTCGCGCCGCGGGCATGGGCATAGCGGATCCCGGCCGCCATCTCGTCGCGGTTGAAGTTCAGGCCCGGGAAGTTGCGCGCATTGGTCGCATCGGCGAAGCCGCAATAGACCGCGTGCGCGCCGGCATCGACCGCCGTGCGCAGGGCGGCGGGGGTGCCGGCGGGGCAGACGAGTTCCATCATGCGTGTTCCTCCCACCCGGCGACCCGGGCGCGCGAGAGCGCCACGCCGCTGAGCCGTTCGGCCAGTCCCAGCGCCGGCCGCAGGGGCGGTGCCAGCGTCGCGATCTCGGCCGCCAGGTCGATCTCGGCATCGTCCAGCGCGTTCCTCAAGGCCAGCACCGCCTCGGTATCGCCGCTGACCTGCAGGCTGCCCTCGAAGAAAAGCGCGTCGCCGTCGACCCGGCCGTGCAGCATCGCCAGATAGGCCGCGACGCAGCCCTTCAGATGCGCGTCATGCCGCGCCAGCCCCGCCGCCCGTCGGGCGCTGACCCGGCCCGTCGCGGGCTCCAGCATCAGGACCAGCGGCGCGTCGGTGAATTCCAGCAGGAACCGCTTGCGCGCCTGCGACCCCATCCGCGCAAGGATCCCGGGATGCCGGGCCAGGAGCCTTCGCGCCAGCGCGCTCAGCGCCAGCGACAGCGGCAAGAGCGGCATCACCCGCGCCGCCGTCGCCAGCGGCCGGGGCAGGACGGGCAGGGTCGGATCGGTCATGGCGCGCCTTTCGTCATCGCGCCCCGACCCTAGCCTTCCGCACCGCCGCATGACTTGATTTGTGTCAAGTCACGTAGCGGCCCGAACCGGTATTCAGTCCCGAACCGACCGGGATATTCGCATGAAGCGCCGCCTGCCGACCTTCGCCGACCTGCGCGCCTATCTCGACTGGTGCGCCGGTCGCGGCGATCTCGTGACGATCGACGCGCCGGTGCCGCTGAAGCACCGGATGACGGCGGTGCAGCTCGCGGCGCTGCGCGCCGGCGGGCCGGTCCTGCGCTTCACCGCGCCCGAGGGCGCGGGCGGCGCGCGCGCCGCCATGCCGCTGGTCGGCAACCTCTTCGGCACGCCCCGGCGCGTCGCCGCCGGGCTGGGGCTCGAACCCGACCAGATCGGCGAGTTCGGCGCCTTCCTCGCCGCCCTGCGCAGCCCGGCCCCGGTCGCCGGGATGCGCGACGCGCTCGGGCGCTGGCCGATGCTGGCCGCGGCGCTCTCGACCCGCCCGCGCGCGTCCCGCGCGCCCCCCGTCCAGCAGGTCGGCGCCGACCCCGACCTTTCGGCGCTGCCGGTGCAGACTCCCTGGCCCGGGGATGCCGGCCCGCTGATCACCTGGCCGGTGGTCGTCACCCGCCCGCACGGCTCGGACCCGGCGGATCTCTCGGCCTACAATCTCGGCGTCTACCGCGCGCAGGTGATCGGGCGCGACCGGCTGATCCTGCGCTGGCTCGCCCATCGCGGCGGCGCGGCGCATGCCCGCAGCTGGGCGCGGGCGGGCGCGCCGATGCCGGTCGCCGTGGCGCTTGGCGCCGACCCGGCGATGCTGCTCGCCGCCGCCCTGCCGCTGCCCGAGGGGATGTCCGAGCTCGCCTTTTCGGGCGTCCTGCGCGGCGCGCGGGCCGAGGTGGCGCCGGCCGCCACCGTCCCGCTGATGGTCCCGGCGCAGGCCGAGATCATGCTCGAGGGCTGGGTCACCCCCGGCGAGACCGCGCTCGAAGGCCCCTTCGGCGACCATACCGGCTACTACAACGCCGCCGAGCCCTTCCCGGTGATGCAACTTTCGGCCATGACCCACCGGCGCGATCCGCTCTACCTCTCCACCGTCACCGGCCGGCCGCCCGACGAACCCGCGGTCATCGGCGAGGTGTTCAACGCGCTCGCCCTGCCGGTGATCCGCGCCCAGATCCCCGAGATCCGCGACCTCTGGCTGCCGCCCGCCGCGGCCTC
>SLPP01000224.1 GCA_007131945.1 Paracoccaceae bacterium
GCTGCAAGGAAAGCCTCGTCGACGGCATCCGCCGCGCCACCGACACGATGATGGCCGGCAAGGTCGCCGTGGTCTGCGGCTATGGCGATGTCGGCAAGGGCTCGGCCGCCTCGCTGCGCGGTGCCGGCGCGCGCGTCGTGGTGACCGAGATCGACCCGATCTGCGCGCTGCAGGCGGCGATGGACGGCTTCCAGGTCGTCACGCTCGAGGACGTGGTGAAGACCGCCGACATCTTCATCACCGCGACCGGCAACAAGGACGTCATCCGCGTCGACCATATGCGCGAGATGAAGGACATGGCGATCGTCGGCAATATCGGCCATTTCGACAACGAGATCCAGGTCGCGGCGCTGAAGAACCACAAGTGGACCCGGATCAAGGACCAGGTCGACATGATCGAGATGCCGGGCGGCAACCGGATCATCCTGCTCAGCGAGGGGCGGCTGCTGAACCTCGGCAACGCCACCGGCCATCCGAGTTTCGTGATGTCGGCGAGCTTCACCAACCAGGTCCTGGCGCAGATCGAGCTCTGGACCAAGGCCGGCGAATACGGCCCCGGCGTCTACATCCTGCCCAAGCATCTCGACGAGAAGGTGGCGCGGCTGCATCTGGGCCGGATCGGCGTCAGGCTCACCGAACTGAAACCCGACCAGGCCGCCTATATCGGCATCGCCCCCGAGGGTCCGTTCAAGCCCGAGCACTACCGCTACTGACCGGCCCGGAGGCGGCGCGCCCCGACCCGGGAGTCGCTGTCGCCTGCAAGCGATGAGGCGCCGTCGAGAAGCAGGGGTTGAACCGGTCCGCCGGAACGCTCGGCGACTGCAGCGTCGCCGATGCGGGCCGGGCGTTTTCCGATCCAGCCATCCGTGTTAGAGTTGGAAGCCGACCACGTGATCCCGGAAACCGCACAGGACCGGATACATGGAAACGGTGATATCTCCGGACGGCACGCCGATCGCCTTCGCGCGCTCTGGCCACGGCCCGCCGCTGGTGCTCGTGCACGGCACCACGGCCGATCACACCCGCTGGCCCATGGTCCTGCCCGACCTGGAGCGTCGCTTCACCGTCCTCGCAATGGACCGGCGCGGCCGCGGCGGAAGCGGCGACGCCGCGACGTATTCGGTCGAACGGGAGTTCGATGACGTTGCCACCGTTGTCGAAGCGGCCGGAGAGGGCGCGAGCCTCCTCGGCCATTCCTACGGCGCGCTTTGCGCGATGGAGGCGGCGCTACGGGTCGGCAACCTGCGTCGCCTGGTGCTCTACGAGCCGCCGGCATCGCTCGACGGCACGCCGATCCTGTCGCCCCTCGTGCGCGAGCGGCTCGCCGCGATCTTCGCTGAAGGCGACCGCGATAAGTTCCTGACCGTCTTCCTCTCGCAGGTTGCCGGCTACACCGAGGAGCAGATCGCCGTCCTGCGCGCCGACCCGTCGTGGCAGAGAGGCCTGGCTCTCGTGCACACGGTGCTCCGCGAATTGAATATCGCGGGCTACCGCTTCGACCCCGAACGCTTCCGCCGCCTGAGCACACCGACGCTTCTGCTCCTTGGCGAAACATCTCCGGCGATGTTCACTGCACCCACGCGCGCGCTCGAAGCGGCGCTGCCGAACTGCCGCGTCGCCGTCCTCGAGGGCCAGGGTCACGTCGCCATCAACACCGCGCCTGACCTTTTCCTGCGCGAGGTCGTCGCGTTCCTCGCCGACTGACGGCCGGCGGGCAGGCGCCGTCGCCATCGGCCGCCCGGCGCGGGCGCCCACATTGCTTGCAATGCGGTCAACGGCGGAGGATTTCCCCGGCCACTTCATACCAAATCCGGTCGATCCGTTCGGCACCATCTGCGGGGTTGTTCCGCCCGTGCTTACCGAAGGGATCAGGCGGAAGCCGTATCTGAGGCTTGCAAGATTGCGCGCATGCGCGCACGCCACGCTTGCCCGGCGACCTCCCGGCCGCCTCCCCGTCAGCCGGCGTGGCGGAGCGCGCCCAGGATCTCGGCGAGCGCCTCCTTCCGGTAGGGCTTGGTCAGCGTCCGGACGAAGCCCGAGGCGGCGTGCGCGGCGATTTCGTGCGCCATCGCCGCGGCGGTGACGGCGACGGCGGGCGGCAGCGCGCAGCCCTCGGCCTCGGCGCGCGCGCGCAGCACGGCCAGCGCCGCGCGGCCGTCCATGTCGGGCATGTTGATGTCGAAAAGGAGCGCGTCGAACCGCCCCGGTGCCCAGCGCGCGCAGGCGGCGGCGCCGTCCTCGGCGAACTCCGCCTCGACACCCATCGAGGCGAGCATCTGGCGCAGGATCATCAGGTTGGTGCGGTTGTCCTCGGCCACGAGGACGCGCAGGCCGGCGAGATCGGCATGCGGCGGCGGGGCGGCGGCTTCGGCCTCAGCCGGGGCGGGCGCCGCGACAGGGGGCAAGGGCAGTTCCACCATGATCCGGGTTCCCGCGCCGACCGCGCTCTCGATCTCGATCCGGCCCTGCATCAGGTCGACCAGCCGGTGCACGATCGAGAGCCCGAGCCCGGTCCCGCCGAAACGCCGCGCGATCGAGCTGTCGGCCTGGACGAAGGGCTGGAAGACGCGCGCGCGCTGCTCGGCACTCATGCCGATGCCGGTGTCGCGGACGGTCAGGCGCAGCGGGCCGTCGGGATGGTTCTCGATGCGCAGGGCCACCTCGCCGGTCTCGGTGAACTTGACCGCGTTTCCGACCAGGTTGTTGACGATCTGCGCCACCCGGTTCGCGTCGCCCAGCCGGTGCGGCCCGTCCGACGGCAGAAGCTCCATGCCGCAGCCGAGCCCCTTCTCCTTCGCGCGAGGCTGGTGCAGCGCACAGGTCCGCTGCGCCAGATCCGCCGGGTCGAAGGGCGCGGGGTCGAATTCCAGCCGCCCGACATCGATGCGCGAGAGGTCGAGCACGTCGTTGAGCACGCTGAGCAGCGCCTCGCCCGAATCGCGGATCACGCCGATCCGCTGGCGCAGTTCGGGACAGTCGGCCGCCTCGTGTATCAGCTCGGCCATGCCGAGGATGCCGTTCAGCGGCGTGCGGATCTCGTGGCTCATCATCGCCAGGAAATCGGACTTCGCCTTGCTCGCCTCCTCGGCGCGCATGCGCATCTCGTAGAGCTGCGTGACATCGCTGCCGGCGCCGCGATAGCCGGCAAAACCGCCGTCCGGATCGAAGATCGGCTCGCCGTCGATCTGCAGCCACTGGATGTCGCCGTCGCGGCGCCGCAGGCCGTAGACGAAGTCCGAGAACGGCGCCCGCGCGGCGATGGCGGCATCGAGCGTGGCGAAGGCGGCGTTGCCCTCCGCAAGCCGCGCGGCGGCGCGGATCGCGGCGAAGCTGCGGCCGATGATGCGCTGCGGATCGCGCCCGGTGATCGAGGCGTAGCTCTTCGACAGATGCGTGAAGCGCAGCCCGGCATCGACCTCCCAGATCCAGGACCGGCTCAGCCGCGCCATGTGCCGGTAGCGCTCGGTCGCCGCCTCGCTCTCGGCGATGGCGCGGGTCAGCGCGCGCTCGTTCCCGATCTGCTCGGTGATGTCGGTCACCGCGCAGACCACCGAAGCGCCCATCGGCCGGCGCGGCAGCGGCGCGGCATTGACCGACAGGATCCGCCAGCGCCCGTCGGGCAGGCGGATCGCGTGCCGCAGGTCGCGCACCGGCGCGCCGGTTGCCGTGACCCGCTCGAAGGGCATCTCGGCCGGGTCGATCGGGCCGCGGTCGACGCGGGCGA
>SLPP01000018.1 GCA_007131945.1 Paracoccaceae bacterium
CGAACCTACGATGAACCCTGGCAGGCCGTCGGCCATGTCTGCGAGCTCTTTACCGAGGAGGAGTGCTACAATTTCTTCAAAGCCGCAGGATACCAAACCAATTGAGCGCAACACGCTCTAAAATCATAGACTTAAACGAGGATATGGCAGCCCGTAGGGGAATCGAACCCCTCTTTCCAGGTTGAAAACCTGGCGTCCTAACCGATAGACGAACGGGCCGCTTGGCGCGTGGGCGGGTGTTTAGGCCAGCCGGACAGAGCGCGCAAGGGGAATTTGGCGATTTCAGCGTGGACCTTGAAGAATCGAGGGGAGGTGTTGTCAGGCCGGCGCGGCGTCATCGAGTCGGAGCTGGACGCGGTTGCTGCCGCCCCAGCTGTTGAGCTCGATGCGGCCGGCGAGATGGACGCGGGTCGCGCCAGCCCGCTCCAGCGCCGGGCCGAGCGCGGTGTCGAAGGCCCCGAAGGCGATGGCGTCGAGCGCCGGGCCGGTCGTGTCGCCGACCCGCAGACGCAGATGGCGCTCGCCGACGCGGCGGGCCTCGCGGATCTGCAACGCGGGCAGGGCAAAGCGGGGAGCAGGCGCGCCCTGGCCGAATGGGCCCGCGCAATCCAGCGCCTCGACCAGGTCTGGCGTCGCGGCGCCCGGCAGGAGCAAACCGTCAAGCCGCAGATCGGCCGCGCCGCCGAGCCCGGCGCCCTGGCGCGCTAGCAATTCCGCGAGCCGCGCCATTGCCGCATCCAGCCGGTCGCGCGCCACCGTGAGCCCCGCGGCCATCCGATGCCCGCCGCCGCGAACAAGGAACCCCTCGGTCGCCAGCCGGTGTACTGCGGCGCCGAGATCGACGCCGCCGACCGATCGGCCCGAGCCCTTCCCTTCGGTCCCGTCGAGCGCGATCACCACGGCGGGGCGGTTCGTCGCCTCCTTGAGCCGCGCGGCGACGATGCCGATGACGCCCGGATGCCAGTCCTCGCCCGCCGCCCAGGCCAGCGGTCCGTCGGTGCCGCGGCGCTCGGCCTGCGCCAGGGCTTCGTCGCGCACCGCGGCCTCGATCGCCCGGCGCTCGGCGTTGAGTGTGTCGAGCTGCGCGGCGAGCCGCGTCGCCTCGGCCGGATCGGGCGTTGCCAGGAGCCGCGCGCCGAGATCGGCCGCTCCGATCCGGCCGCCGGCATTCACCCGCGGGCCGAGGACGAAGCCGAGATGATAGGGGTTCGGCGGGCGATCGATCCGCGCGACATCGGCCAGCGCCACCAGTCCCGGACGCTGGCGGCCGGCCATGATCTTCAGCCCCTGGCGGACAAAGGCGCGGTTGACGCCGATCAGCGGCGCGACATCGGCGACGGTGGCGAGCGCCACGAGATCGAGCATCGCCATCAGGTCCGGTCCTTCGGTACCGCGGTGACGCAGGCGACGATTCAGCTCGACCAGGAGCAGGAAGACGACGCCCGCGGCGCAAAGATGACCGAGCTCGCCCGACTCGTCCTGCCGGTTGGGGTTCACCACTGCGAGCGCCGGCGGCAGCGTCTCGGCACCGAGATGGTGGTCGACGACAAGGACGTCGGCCCTTCGCGCCGCGGCGATGGGCTCGTGGCTGAGCGTGCCGCAATCGACGCAGACGATCAGTGCGTGATCCGCCGCCAGCGCCGCCATCGCCGCCGCGTTCGGCCCGTAGCCCTCGTCGATCCGGTCGGGGATGTAGAGCGTGGCGTCGCGGCCCATCGCCCGGAGCCAGGTCAGCAGCAACGCGGCGGATGCGCCGCCATCGACGTCGTAATCGGCAAAGACCGCGATCCGCTCGCGGCGGTCGAGCGCGACGATCAGCCGGTCGGCCGCCGCCTCCATGTCGCGCAGGCGCATCGGGTCGGGCAGGAGCGCGCGAAGCGAGGGGGCGAGGTAGGCGTCCACCTCCTCGGGTGGCACCTCTGCCCGTGCGAGCACCGAGCAGAGCGCCGGCGCCAGTCGTGTCGCCTGCACCAGCGCCTCGGTGCGGCGTTCGCGCTCGAGATCCGGTCCCAGCCAGCGCCGGCCGGTGAACGAGCACTCGACGCCCAGATAGGCTTCCGCCGCGCCGCCGAGGTCTGCGGCGATCATTTCGCCGGGGTGCGGTAGCGCATCCGCCGAACCGAGCCGGTCTTCGAACGCATGAGCAAGGTCTCGGTCGTCAGCCAGTCGGGCTCACGCTTCATGCCGGGGAGGATCGAGCCGTCGGTGACGCCGGTCGCGGCGAAGATGACGTTGGCGGTGACCATCTCGTCGCGGGTATAGACGCGGTCGAGATCGGTGATCCCGGCCTTGGCCGCGCGCGCCTTCTCGTCGTCGTTGCGGAAGAGCAGCCGGCCGTAGATCTGCCCGCCCATGCATTTCAGCGCCGCTGCCGCCAGCACGCCCTCGGGCGCGCCGCCCGAGCCCATGTACATGTCGATCCCGGTCACCTCCGGCTCGGCCACGTGCATCACGCCGGCGACGTCGCCATCGGTGATCAGACGGATCGCCGCGCCGGTCGAGCGCACCTCGCGGATCAGTTCCTCGTGCCGGGGTCGTTCGAGGATGCAGACGGTGATGTCCTCGTCGTCGCAGCCGCGCGCACGGGCGAGCGCGCGCACGCGCTCGGCCGGCTCCATGTCGAGCGTCACGGTGTCAGGCGCGAAGCCGGGACCGATGGCGAGCTTGTCCATGTAGACGTCGGGCGCGTGCAGGAGCGTGCTGCGCGGGGCCATGGCGATCACGGTCAGCGCGTTGGGCATGTCCTTCGCGGTCAGCGTCGTGCCCTCCAGCGGGTCGAGGGCGATGTCCACCGCCGGGCCGTGGCCGGTGCCGACCTCCTCGCCGATATAGAGCATCGGCGCCTCGTCGCGCTCGCCCTCGCCGATCACCACGACACCCTGGATGTCCAGCATGTTGAGCTGGTTGCGCATGGCGTTGACCGCGGCCTGATCGGCCGCCTTCTCGTCGCCGCGGCCTACGAAATCGGCCGAGGCCAGCGCCGCCGCCTCGGAGACGCGGGCGAGGCCGAGCGAGAGCATCCGGTCGTGGAATTCCGGCGAATCGGCCATGTCCTGTCCCTCGTCTGTTTGCCTTGACCTCCATCTATCGCCAAGCCGCGCCGCGGGGCAAGCCGCGCCCGCCCGGCGAGCGCCGATCTCCGAGGGTTTCCGCCGGGCGGCGTCGGACGGGCGATGCCGGCGGGGGTGCGCAAGGTTGCGCATCCCGTCCCTCGACCGAAAACGGCGTCGCGTTTTCGCAAGAACCGGCTCGCAGATGAAAAGAAAGGACGCGAATTCGGCGAAATGTGAAAAGATTCGACGTTTTCGGTGGTCTGGACTTTTCGTTGGGCCTTGTGGCACTTGTGCGGGCATAACGCAATATCTGGTGGGTCTGGCGCCGGAGGCGCGGCTTTTTCTGCGCCGTCCGGCGATCGGAAGACTGGCGATCGGAAGCCTGACGAAGGACTCCGCGGCGATCCGGGCGCTTCCCGTCGTCTCGTTCCGGCGGGGGCGGGCGAGGCATTGCCGGCGAACCGGGCGACCCGATCGGGAGGGTTGGCATCACCGGAGTCTCACGAGAAAAAGGCGTGCAATTTCCAAAGTGCGGGTTATTGTCTGAACCGTCAGGGTCGGGGTATTCCAGCGCCCGACCCACGAAATGACGACGGCAACCGTCGCACGACATGCAATACAGGGAGACAAGAATGCGCAAGATTCACTCG
>SLPP01000184.1 GCA_007131945.1 Paracoccaceae bacterium
GAACGTGCCAGCCATTGGCCAGCGCATGCTCGATGCCGGCGCCGATCACGAAGCCGCCGACCGACCGGCTCTGGCTGAACGAGTCGACGTCGTCGCCGTCAATGAACCGCGCGCTGTGGCGCACGTTGCCGATCGCCGGGCCGCCGGTGACGAAGAACAGCGTCCGGTCCTGGGCGACGCCGACGCGGCCGCGCAGCGAGGCGAGGCTGCGCACATCGGTGCGGATGCGGCCAACCACCTCGTCTTCGTCGACAAGCCTGCGGGTGCCGCGCATGCGGTGGGCCGACACGTGACCCTCGACGCCGTAGACGAAGTCGCCGTTCTGCCAGTTGAAGCCCGCGAAGCCACCGAGGCCGAAGCCCGAGCCGCTCGGCCAGAAGAAGCGGCCGCTTTCGCCGGTCTCACCTTCGATGAACTCGGAGATGCCCGAGCGATAGGAAGCCCGGCCATAGGTCAGGCCGAGACCGGCATAGCCGCCGGCCCAGTCGTAGGCCATCATCGGCGCGGGTGCGGCGACGACGGGTTCCACCGGTACGGCCAGTTTGCCGCCGGCGCTCGCCATCCCGGCGCTAAGCGCCAGGGCGGAGAGGGAAATCAGTATCTTGCGCATGTGGAAAGCCTCCAGTTTGCTGTTATTAGCCGCTGTCCCGCCAGGTTCGCCCAACACTCGTGACCATAACCAATCGGCGCCACCCGCCGGAACCGCGTCTTGCACATTTCATGCCATTTTTCCCCGGCGGCGTAAACGGGAACATCCCTTGAATTCGTGAAAAGTGCGGCGTTTCGGTCACGGTTTTTCCGCCGGCTGCCGCCATGCCCTTTCCGGCTGCGCGGTGGCGGCGGCGGCGCGAAGGCGGAATGCGTGATCCGAGGTGCAAGATGCTTGCACGAAAGGCACTTGCGCACTACTCTTTAGGCAACACGAAATTGGAGGGCGATCATGCCGCCCGAGCGTCCCGCAGGCGCGGCGGCGCGTTCCCGAGAGTTGGGGCCCGTGCCGGCGGCCGGTGGGGTCCAAGCGGCGACCGAACCGAAGCGCCTGTCAAGGCCCGAGGGAGCGGGGCTCTATGCCGCGCTCGACCTGGGCACCAACAGCTGCCGGATGCTGATCGCGCGGCCGAGCGGCGCGCAGTTCGAGGTCGTGGACAGCTTCTCGCGCCCGGTCGAGCTGGGGCTCGGGCTGGAGAGCTCGGGGCGTCTGGGCTATGCGCCGATGGCGCGTACGGTGCATGCGCTGCGCATCTGCCGGCGCAAGCTCGACGTGCACAGCGTCTCGCGGATGCGTCTGGTGGCGACCGAGGCCTGCCGGCGGGCGCGCAACGCGCGCGAATTCATCCGCAAGATCCAGCGCGAGACCGGGCTCAGGCTCGAGATCATCCCGCCCGAGGAGGAGGCGCGGCTGGCGGTGATCTCCTGCGCGCCGCTGGTCGCGCCCGAGACCGATCAACTTCTGGTCATCGATATCGGCGGCGGCTCGACCGAGCTTGTCTGGATCGACCTCTCCGGCGTCGAGCCGAGCGGCCGGAAGCGGGCGATGATGCAGGTGCGGCTCGACATCGACGCGGCGCAATGGCCGGCCGAGCGGCCGGGCCTGCCGCGCGTCGTCGACTGGATCAGCGTGCCGCTGGGCGTGGCGACGCTGAAGGACCTGTTCATGGATGTCGATGACGACGCCGCCCGATTCGCGCTGATGAGCTGGCATTTCGAGGAACAGCTGCACGGCTTCTCGCCCTACCAGAACCCGGCGCCGCGCGAGGGGTTCCAGATCATCGGCACGTCGGGCACGGTGACGACGGTCGCGGCCTCGTATCTGGGGCTCAAGCGCTATGACCGGTCCAAGGTGGACGGGCTGCGGATGACCTCGGACCAGATCGACCAGGTGATCCGCGAATACCTGATGCTGGGGCCGGTCGGTCGGCGCTACGATCCGCGCATCGGGCGCGAGCGGCACGGGCTGATCATGTCGGGCGCGGCGATCCTGCAGGCGCTGATGCGGGTCTGGCCGACCGACGTGATGTCGGTCGCCGATCGCGGGCTGCGCGAGGGGCTGCTCTATGCGCTGATGACCCGCGACGGCGTGCTGGACGTCGGTTGAAGGACTGGGGCTGAGGCTATGGCGCGCAAGGCGACGGGACAGGGCGGCTCCGGCCAGGGTTCGGGCCGTGGCGCGCGCGAGTTGCGGGTGAAGGTGAAGACGGCGAAGGGGCGGAAGCTGTCCTCCACGCGCTGGCTCGAGCGGCAGCTCAACGACCCCTATGTCGCCCGCGCCCGGCGCGAGGGGTATCGCGGCCGCGCCGCGTTCAAGCTGATCGAGCTCGACGACCGGTTCCGCTTCCTGGTTCCGGGCGCCCGCGTCGTCGACCTGGGCTGCGCGCCGGGTGGCTGGCTGCAGGTCGCCGTCGAGCGGGTGAACGCGCTCGGCACGAGGGCGGGCGGGAAGCAGGGCTTCGTCCTCGGCATCGACCTGCAGGAGGTCGAGCCGCTGGCCGGGGCCGAGACGCATGTGCTCGACTTCCTCGAGGAGGGCGCCGACGACCGGGTGAAGGACTGGCTGGGCGGGCGCGCCGATGTGGTCCTCTCCGACATGGCGGCGGCGGCGAGCGGGCATCGGCAGACCGATCATCTGCGGATCATGACGTTGTGCGAGGCGGCGGCCGAATTCGCCTTCGACGTGCTGGAGGAGGGCGGCACCTTCGTCGCCAAGGTGCTCGCGGGTGGCGCCGAAGGCGGGCTGCAGAGGCTACTGAAGCAGCGCTTCGCGCGCGTGCACAACGTCAAGCCGCCGGCCAGCCGCTCGGACAGCGCGGAGAAGTACGTCGTGGCGCTGGGTTTCCGGGGTGCGGCCGACGCCGGGTGAAACGGCGTGCCGCCCGGTCGCCGCGCAGGGCTTCCCACCCTGCGGTCTGCGTAACCGAAGGCGGTATCGTGCTTGCCAGCCGCACCCATCTGCCGAAGCGTGACGTTCCCCACGACCTGCCGGAGCTGAAACGCCCGGTCGATCGCCGCAATGACGCCCGAGGGGCGGTGCCCTTCCGCGGCGGTGTGAACGCGGAGATCGCGGTGCCCTTCGAGGTCGAAGGCCGCCGCGGCCATATCTGCCAGCCGCACCCGACGACGGGCATGATCGGCGTCATCCCGGCCGGAAACGTGAACGGCAATCTGGCGGAGGGGCGCACCGGCGGCACCGAGCCATGCCCACGGGGCGAGAATCCGCGACGTGCGCTCCGCGCGTCAACGTTCGCCCTCGAGCAGATCGTCCAGCATGGCGCGCAGTTGCGCGCTTTCGGACAGCAGCGCGGTGCTGCGCTGCAAGATGTCCTCGCCGCCCCGCCCGCTGGCTGGCTCGGTGTCCGTGTCGGCGCCTGATGGCCGGGTTTCGCCGCCCGGCGGTGCTTCCTCGGGCGCGCCGAGCTGACGCTCGGCGCGTGCGCGCAGGTGTTGTGCGGCATCATCCTCAAGGCCAGCCAGTTCGGCCATGGCCCCGGCCGGATCCCCGGTGATCAGCAGAATGCGCGCGCGCAGGTGGCGAGCGCCATCGCCGGTCAGGCCGCGCGTGAGTTCGGCGGCCGGGTCGGTCAAACCGAAATCGAGCAGGCGCTCGGCCAGCGCCCGGCGCGTCGGCTCCGCGAGCGTGTCATGCCGCCAGTCGTCGCGCTCGAAGACAATCTGCAGGAAGATACTGTCCTCGGCCGCGGCGATGGCCTCCGTCCAGGTCGCACCGCGCAGTTCGTCCAGAAGCATGGCATTGGCGGCGGTTGCAGGCAGCCAGCGTTCCAGCCGATCGAGGAGGGCGAAGGCCTCGGCCGGACGCTCGGCGGCGTTGTGCAGCCGGACGAGCAGTGCCATCAGCGTTATACCCGTCTCGGTCGTCCGCTCGGCGGCGGCGACCGCCTCGGCATCGGCGAGCAGCCGCTCGCCGACCCGTTCGCCACGGTCGAGCGCAAGGCCAAGGCGCATCACGAGCGCGGCACTGTCGGAGCGACCCGAATAATCCAGCCGGGCGGCGGCGCGATCGACCTCGCCGCGCGCGGCATCAAGCAGCGCATCGATCAGCGGCATCGCGGGCGGTGGCGGATCGGAAGTGCGGCGCAGCGTGTCGGCGACCATCCGCGCCGCCTCGCGCGCCTCGGCTTCGAGAAGCCGGCGAACCAACCCTTCGCCCAGGGCGAGACGAAGCGGCGGCGCGGTCTCGTGATAGGCGCGCGCGATCTCTCCGCCACGCGGGCGGATCGCGGCAGGGCTCGCCCCGGCGAGCGCGGCGAACATGGATGCGGCGCCGCCGCATTCGATGCGCTCGGCAAGCCGCAACCGGGCATTGGAATAGCGGTCCTCGAGCACATCGCCGAGCCCGAGCAGCAGATCGCGCCCGGCGACCTGCGCCGGCGCGTTCTCGATCACCAGCCGCGCCTCGGCGCCGAAACCGTGTTCCAGATAAAGGCGGGCCAGCGATTCGTGGTGGGCGCGGTCGGGATGGTCGAACTCGCCGTAAAGCTCGCGCATGAGCGCGGCGTGGCGGTCGCGGAAGCGTGATTCCTCCTCGCTCAGCGGGAAGGCGAGAACATCGACACCGAGGCAAGTGTCGTTGACCGCTTCGGGCTCGGGCGGGGGGAGCCGGGGGTCGGTGGCACGTGAGATCTGCAAGTTCGCCAGATCGGGATCCGCGAGCGGCGGCTCCGCGCCCGGCAGCACGAGCGCGCGTTGCGCCAGAGCCGCCGAAAGCAGGCCCTGCGCGATCGCCTGCGACATCTGCCGGGCGAGGATCTCCATCAGCGGAACCGGATCGGCGATCGCCGGCGGGTCGGCGGGGGGAGGGGCGTCGTCCCTGTCGTCCTGCGCCTGCGCGCGCATCCGGCGGGCGAGTTCTGCCCCGGCGGCGCGCGCGGTATCGCCGGCGAAGGGCGGGGGCGGCGCCAGCGCCAGGGCGCGGGCCCGGGGCGGGCTTGGGAGAACGGGTCGCGGCGCGGGCGGTTGCGGCACCGGCGCGGGCGCCGGCTGCTCCGCGGGGGCGGGCGACTCGGCGGCGTCGTGGATGTCGAGCACGACGATGCCGGGGCTCGGCATTTCGGTGCGGATCTCGCAGTCGCAGTCGAGACGGAGTTCCAGCCCGCCCTCGATCCGGCGCAGATCGGCGAGCCGCGTGCGCGGGATCAGCCGGAAAACCTCGGCCGGGTCGAATTCGAGCGTCGTGGCGGCGACATGTAGTTGCCGGGTCCGCCCCTCGGGGCTCAGTGACCAGTCGAGAGGCGTGCGCGATTGCAGCACGATGCGGGTGTGCCCGGCATGTTCGCCCGAGGTGACGCGCACGGTCTGCGCTCCGGACGCGGTGGCGAACGGAACCAGCAGCGCGGCGACGGTGAAGCCGCGGATCAGCACGCGAAAGCGGCAGCGGTCCGGGGCGCGCGGGCTCATGCCGCCTCGCGCTTGAGATCGCGCAGCGCCGCCTCCAGGTCACCGTAGCTGGGCCTCAGGTGATGCGGCGTGTTCTGCCGTCCCACCTCGATGCACATGTTGGCCGGATGGTTGTGTAGATTGGCGATCAGCACCTCGCGGATCAGCTTGTAGAAATGGCTGTCCTCCTCGATGACCGAGCGCATTCGCCCGGCGCAGGGGCCGACGAAGCAATAGGCGAGAAAGACGCCGAGAAAGGTGCCGACCAGCGCGCCGCCTATCATGAAGCCGAGGATTTCCGGCGGCTCGTTGATCGAGGCCATGGTCTTGATCACGCCGAGCACGGCGGCGACGATGCCGAGTGCGGGCAGGCCATCGGCCACCGTCTGCATCGCATGACTCGAATGCAGCGCGTGATGAAGATTCGCCTCCATCCGCTTGTCCAGCACCTCCTCGACCTGATGCGGGTCGTCGTAGCTCATGGTGATCGCGCGCAGCGTGTCGCAGATCAGCTCGACCGCCTCGTGATCCGTCAGGATCTTCGGATAGCGGCTGAAGATCGTCGATTCCTCGGGGTTCTCGATATGCTCCTCGAGCGCCAAGGGGTTCTGGCGGGCCAGGCGGACCAGTTCGAACAGCAGGCAGAGAAGATCGCGATAGTCGGCAGGTTTCCAGTCGGGGCCACGAAAGACCTTGAGGATGTCGCGCGCCGTCTGCTTGGCACTGGCGCCCGAATTGGCGATGAGAAACGCCCCCAGCGCGCCGCCGCCGATCATCGTCAGCTCGAAGGGCAGCGCGTAGAGGATGATGCCGAACTTGCCGCCGGCCAGCGTGTAGCCGCCGAAGACCATCACCAAGACGACAACGATGCCGACGATTCCCAGCATGAACGGCTCCGGAGATTCTGCCCGCGCAGCTTTTCAGCCCAGGCTTAAGAAAGCGTCACTGACCGCCGTCGTCGCGACGCGGCGCGAGCGCGTTGCGACCTGCGATGATGGCGCTGAGCGCATAGGCCTGGCGCGGCTCCAGCCCGGCCAGTATCGGCGCGGCGATTTCGGGACGCAGGCGGCCCAGGAAGCCGGCGGCAAACTGGATCTCCATCTCGGAGAAAACCCGCGCCGCATCCTCGGGCTTCATGTTCTCGTAGACGTTGACCAGGCGCTGGATGTCGTCCTCGGCGGCGCGATCGGTTCGGGCCATGGTGGCGGCCAGCGCTTCCTCGGCGGAACGCAGCTCGGCGATCTGGTCGGTGAGGCGCCGCTCGGCCTCGGCCAGCCGGCGCGCGCGTTCCTCGAGCGCTTCCTCGCGTGCCTGCACGGCCTGTTCGCGCCGCGTCAGCATGAGCACGATCTCGGCGGCCTCGACGCTGCTGGCGGGGCTCGGCGAAACCGCCGGTGTCCCGGTGGCGGCTGGTGGTGCGGCGGGAGCGGCGGCGGGGGCATCGAGCGCGACCGCGGTTCCAAGCCCCGAAGCGAGGCGCAACGCGCCGGCGACGCAGACCAGCACGGCGAGCGTCGGCAGGAGCCTCGGGCGCGCTTGAGCCTTCCGCTGCGGCCTAACGCCGCTGGCGCGCCGGAGCGAGCCGGTCACGCGCGCGCCCCGACACTGCGCCGGCGGCGCACGACGCGGCTACGCGCGCGTTTCGCCGGCGGGTCGACCGGCTCGAGCGCCTGCGCCCGGTTGGGCGATTCGGACGCCGCATCGTCGGGCTCGGGCACGTCCTCGGCCTCGGTTGTCGCGTGCAGGCGGTTGGTGTTCCACCGCGACAGCGGCCGCGCCGCGGGAAAGGCGGCCTCGGGATCGGTCGCGGTCGTCTTTCGCTGCGCGCGCGCGGTCTCGGCCGGGGGCAGGTCGTGCAGCGCCGCCATCAGGAGTTCCAACTGACGGCAGGCGGCATCGGCGCGGCGGGTCTGGGCCTCGAGCTGGCTGGCCGAGTCGCGGGCGGTCGCCTGCGCGGTCTTAAGGGCGCGCGTCAGGTCGTCGACCTGCGCCGACAGGACCGCGATCGCCCCGCCGATGCCGCTGTCGAGGCGTCCCAGCGCCTTGAGTCGCCGCGAGAGCACGAAACAGAAGGCGGCGACCCCGATGGCGCCGGCGGCGATCAGAAGGTCGGCAAAGAACTCCATGACAATTCCTCAGTTCAGCACGAATTCGGTGACCAGAAGGTCGTTCACCAGCCCCGGGCCGGTCACGATCTGAACCCGGCGCAGCATCTGGCCGCGCAGCCGCAGGAGCGCCGCCGGCTCCTCGATCTCGTGTGCCTCGAGGGCGCGCAGATAGACGTTGAGCACATCGAGGATCCGCGGGACGAGGCGCGCGACCTCGGCCTGGTGCTGGGGCGGCACCTCGAGCTGCGCGGTGAAGCGCAGATGCCGCGCTTCGCTGCGGCCGCTGAGGCTGATCACCAGCGGTTCCAGCGGCACGTAGGCAAATGCTGCGGGCGGGCGCGCGCGCTCGGTCGTGCCGCCTGCCGCGGGCGGTGCCGAATCGAACCCCAGAAGGTCGGAATGGGTAACGAAGAAACCGCCCGCGCCCAGCCCCGCCGCCAGAACAAGTCCGGCAAACAGCGGAAACTTGGAGCTTTTCTGGGTCGCTTCCGGCGGCGCGGCGGTTTCGGTCATGCGATCCTCGCATTCGCGTGTTCGTCGCCGGTTCTGGCATATTGTCACTAACCGATTGTTAAACGCTATCGACCAAGGATCGCCCCGACCGGGACAGAAGGCCCATCGGGAGAATCGCTTGGAACAGGTGCTGTCAGTCTGGAACTCGCTCGACCTGCGGCGGCGTGTCGTGGTGGCGGGCGCCACGATCGTGGTCTTTCTGGCGGTGCTGGGCCTGGCGCGGATGGCCGCGGCCCCGTCCATGACGCTGCTCTATGCCGGGCTCGAAAGCGGACCGGCCGGTGAGGTGATCCAGGCGCTCGACCAGCGCAACATCCGCTACGAGGTGCGCGGCGACGCGATCTATGTCGATGCGCGCCTGCGTGACGAGACGCGGATGTCGCTCGCCGCGCAGGGCCTGCCGACGAATTCGACCAGCGGCTACGAATTGCTCGACGGGCTTTCCGGTTTCGGCACCACCTCGCAGATGTTCGATGCCGCCTACTGGCGGGCGAAGGAGGGCGAGTTGGCGCGCACCATTGTCGCGAGCCCGCATGTGCGCGCCGCGCGCGTGCATATCTCGCAGGGCTCCGGTGTGGCCTTCCGTCGCGACCAGCTCGGTTCGGCCTCGGTCATGGTGACCCCGGCCGGTTCCACGCTCACGCCGCACCAGGCGCAGGCGATCCGGTTCCTCGTTGCCTCGGCCGTGGCCGGCCTGGGCCCGCAAGCGGTCTCGGTGATCGACACCGCGAGCGGGCTCGTGATCGCCGATCCGGGCGAAGAGACGGCAAAGGGCAGCGACCGGGCGGCCGAGCTTAGGCGCAATGTCGAGCGCCTGCTCGAGGCGCATGTCGGCATCGGCCGCGCCGTCGTCGAGGTCAGTGTCGAGACGGTCACCGACCGCGAGACGATCGTCGAACGGCGGATCGATCCCGAGAGCCGGATCGCCCTGAGCCAGGAAAGCGAGGAGCGCAACGCCACCTCGACCGAGGCGCGGGCGGGGACCGTCTCCGTCGCCTCGAACCTGCCCGACGGGGACGCCGCCGGCGGCGAGGGGCGGACGGAATCGCGCGATGTGCAGTCGCGCCAGCGGATCAGCTACGATGTCAGCCAGACCCAGCGCGAGGTGCAGCGCGGCCCGGGCGCGGTACGCCGCCTGACGGTGGCGGTGTTGATCGACGGGGTCCGCGCGCCCGACGCGTCGGGCACCCCGCAGTGGAGCCCGCGTCCGGAGGCCGAGATCGAGGCGCTGCGCGAACTCGTCGCCTCGGCGGTGGGCTACGACGCGGCGCGCGGCGACGTGATCACCATCCGCTCGCTTCCCTTCGAGCCGGTGGCGCGCGCCGAGGGAAGCGCGCCGGCGATCGGACTCGTCGAACGGCTCGGGCTCGACGTGATGGCACTGATCCGGCTCGCCGCGCTGGCACTGGTCGCGCTGTTCCTCGCGCTATTCGTGCTGCGGCCGCTGTTCCTCGGCCGGCGCGGCGATGCCGGGCCGCTCGAACTGCCGCGTCCGACCGGCGCGGCGCAGCCGTCCGGCGGGCCGTACCTGAGCGGCGAGATCGCGGATGACGAGGGCGACGCCGGATCGCTCTACCCGGTGAACGCAGACGGCAGCCGCGCCGAGAGGCCCGAAGACCCGGTCGAACGGATGCGCCGGCTGATCGCCGAGCGGCAGGACGAGACCGTCGAGATCCTGCGCAGCTGGATGGAAGAACGCGAGGAAACCCGCTGATGCCGATGCCGATCCGCCTCGAGGTTTTCGAGACGCTCGCCGATGACGGAGCGCCGCAGCTTCTTTCGCCCGAGCAGATCGAGGAGATCCGTCTCAATGCCTACGAGCGCGGTTACAATGCCGGCTGGGACGATGCCGGGCGGCAGGTCGAGGAGGAGGACCGGGCGCGCCGCGCCGAGGTCGAGCGGCAGCTGCAGCAACTCGCCTTCACCTATCACGAGGTGCGCGGGCATCTGCTGCGGGCGCTCGAGCCGGTCTTCGAGGCGCTTCTTGGCACCGTCGTCCCGGTGGCCGCCCGGGCAGCGGTCGTGCCGATGGTCGTCGAACAGCTCCTGGCGCTTGCCGGCAATGCCACCGAGGCGCCGGTCACGCTGCGCGTCAGCCCGGGCACGCGGATGGAATTCGAGGCCGCGCTCGACGGGCTGGTCCTGCCGCCGCTGACGATCGCCGAGAGCGAGGAGGTGGCCTATCTGCAGGCGTCGATCGGCTTCGATGCGCAGGAGACGCAGATCGATCTTGCTGCCGTCGCCGAGCAGCTGCGCGCCGCCATCGCGCGCTTCTACCTGATCCAGACCCAGGAGGTGAACCATGCCTGAGGCAGAGACCACACCCGCCGCCGAAGCCGGCGACGAGGCCGGCGGCGCGCCCAGCCTTGCCCGCAGCGCCTTCACCCAGGTGCCGATCGAGATCGTGATCTCGGTTGGCCGCGCCCGGCCGCTGGTGCGCGACCTCCTGCGGCTGCAACGCGACAGCGTCCTGCCGCTCGACCGCCGGGTCGACGACCCGGTCGAGCTTTACGTGGGTGACAAGCTGATCGCGCGTGGTCAGCTCGAGGAACTCGAAGGTGAACAGGCCGGGCAGATGGCGGTTCGCCTGACCGAGGTGGCCGACCTCAGCAACGGGGTCTGACATGCGGTTGCGGTCGTGCCTTCCGCTGGCGCCGCTGGCGCTGGTCCTGATTGCCACGCCCGCGATCGCGCAGGAGATCACGCTCAATTTCGGCGAGGGCGGGGCACTGGCCACGCGGACGGTACAGCTTCTGGTGCTGCTCACCGTTCTCAGCCTCGTGCCGGCGCTGGCGATCATGATCACCTGCTTTCCGTTCATCGTGACGGTGCTCGCGATCCTGCGCCAGGCGATCGGGCTGCAGCAATCGCCGCCGGCGATGCTGCTCACGACGCTGGCGATGTTCCTGACCTATTTCGTCATGGAACCGGTCTTCGTGGCGGCCTGGACCGCCGGGATCGAACCGCTGAACGCCGGCGAGGTCGGGCTCGAGGAGGCTTTCGTTCTGACGATGGAGCCGTTCCGCGCCTTCATGCTGGGCCGCGTCAGCCCCGAGACCTTCGCCAATCTCGCCTCGCTCAGGCCCGACGCGCCCGCCTTCGGGGCAGAGGCGCCGCTCTCGGTCCTGGTTCCCTCGTTCCTGCTCTCGGAACTTTCGCGCGCCTTCGAGGTCGGGTTCCTGATCTTCCTGCCCTTCCTGATCATCGACCTCGTCGTCGCCGCGGTCCTGATGTCGATGGGCATGATGATGGTGCCGCCGGCGATCGTCGCACTGCCGTTCAAGCTGGCCTTCTTCGTCGTCGCCGATGGCTGGTCGCTGATCTCGGCGGCGCTGGTGACGGGATACTTCTAGGCGATCAGCGCCAGGTCACGTCGCCGAGGAAGATGTAGCCCGCGCCGTAGATCGTCTTGATCAGCCGCGGGTTTCGCGGATCCTCGCCGAGTTTCGTCCGCAGCCGCGAGATGCGCACGTCCATCGCCCGGTCGAAGCTCTCGCCGGCCGCACCGCCCAGGCTTTCCTGCATCTGCGCCCGCGTGATCAGCCGCTTCGGCATTTCCAGGAACAGCCGCAGCACCTCGCCCTCGGCATGGCTGAAGGGCACCTCGCTGCCGTCGTCCGATACCAGGACGTAGCGGTCGAAATGCGCCGACCAGCCGTTGAAACTCGCCACCGTCGGCGCCTGCTCGCCGGCGCCGCGCGACTTGCGCAGCCGGGCGCGGATGCGCGCGACGACCTCGGCGGGCTCGAAGGGCTTGATGATGTAGTCGTCCGCCCCCAGCTCCAGCCCCGTTACCCGGTCGTAGACGTTCGACCGGCCCGAGATGATGATGATCGTCGCGCCTGACTCGAGCGCCAGCCGATGCACCAGCGCCAGCCCGTCGCGGTCGGGCAGGCCCAGATCGACGAGGCAGACATCGGGCGTCGTGCGCTTCAGCGCCGCCTCGAACTCGGTCGCGCGGCTATAGGTGGTGGTGCGGAAGCCGGCATCGGTCAACGCGTCGGCCAGCATCCGCCGGATCTCGGCCTCGTCGTCGAGGATGGCGACATGCGGTGCCTGCATCGCGCGCCCTATTCCGCCGCCGGGCGCGCCGCGGCGCCGTCGCAGCGGGACAGGAAGAGACGCAGATCGCTCGCCTCGAAGGGCTTGCGCAGCACCGGGAAGGCACGCGCGGCGCGGGAATGGAGCATGTCGCCGGGCGGCAGCGAGGTCATCAGGCCCATTGCCACGGCGGGCATCACGGGGCGCAGGCTCGCGAGAAGGTCGAGCCCGGTTTCGCTTCCGGCGAGGTTGATGTCCGACAGGATCAGCCCCAGCCCGTCGAGCGTCGCGAGGCCGCGCGCATCTGCCGCGCTTTCCGCCTCGATCACGTTGTGGCCGATGGCGCAGAGCATTTCGCGCGTGTTCGCGCGGATGTCCGGATCGTCCTCGACGAGAAGGACGAGGAGCGGCTCGAAGCGCTGCTCCGCGGCCCTGAGCGGCAGCCGCAGGGTCACGCGCGCGCCCCCTTCGGACCGGTTGGCGAGTTGAACGCTGCCGCCGGCGAGCGAGGTCTGGTCGTAAACCATGGCAAGCCCGAGCCCCGATCCCTCGCCGCCCTTGGTGGTGAAGAAGGGCTCCGTGCCGTGCAGCAAGGCCTCGTCGGTGAAACCCGCCCCGGTATCCTCGACGGTGATCTCGAGCCAGGTGTCGCGGCGCCGGCGCACCCCCAGCCGGATCGTGCCGCCAGCGGAGCCGATCGCGTCGCGCGCGTTGAGGATGAGGTTCAGCAGACTGTCCTGCAACGCCCCGGGGTCCAACATCACCGGCCCCAGGCCGGGTTCGAGCGCCACGTCGAGCCGGGTGTCGGCGGGCAGCGACGGTCGCGCCATCGTCCGCAGATCGTCGAGCAGGACTTTCAGGTCGATCGCCTCGGCACGAAGTTCGCGATGCCCTGAAATGGCGCCGATCCGCTGCAGGAGCGCACCGCCACGCCGCGCCGCGCCGATCGTGGCGCGCGCGATCTCGTCCGCGTCCGCGGGCAGCCCGGGCAGGCGCGCAAGCCGCCCCTGCAGGCCAAGGATGATGGTCAGCAGGTTGGCGAAGTCATGCGCCAGCCCCGAGGTCAGCTGCGCCGCAAGCTCGCGCTTGCGCGTCTGCATCAACGCGGCGCGCGCCTGCGTCTCCTCGGTGATGTCGGTCGACAGGATATAGATCCCGCCGCCCGTCGTCTGACCGTCAGCATCCGTCACGCCCGGATCGGGGGTCAGCGCGACGCGAATTCGCCGGCCGCTCTCCTCGTGGGTGAATTCGCTGACATTCGCCTCGCCGGCCAGCGCCCGCTGCATGTGCGGCAGGATGCGCGAGAACGTGTCGGGGTCGAGTGCCTCCGAGGCGTGCAGCCCCACCATGTCGTCCGGGATGCCGGGGATGAGGGTCGAGAGTCGCCGGTTCGAATAGGTGTAGACGAGGTCGCGGTTCACATGCGCGATATGCGCCGGCATCATCTCGGTTGTCAGCCGGGTGCGCGCCTCGATCTCGGTGAGTTCGCGCTTCGCCTCGGCGAGGGCGGCGTTGGTCGCGGCGAGCTCGCGGTTGGTCAGCGAGAGCCGCTCGGCATGGGCGAAGAGCTGGCCCGAAAGCTCCTCCGAACGGGCACGCAGGAGCTGTTCCTGCAGCTTGATCTCGGTGATGTCGGTATAGACGGTGACCCAGCCGCCCTGCGGCAGTGGCGCGCCCTCGACGCTGATCCAGCGCCCATTGGCGCGCTGGCGTTCCATGTAGTGCGGCTGGAAGGCGCGGGCGGCGTCGACGCGGACGCGCACCGCCGCCTCGGGGTC
>SLPP01000320.1 GCA_007131945.1 Paracoccaceae bacterium
ATCGTCGGCTGGCCGAGGGGGCGCTGGCGAAGATCGGCACGGTGCTGCCGCTCAGAAAGGGGCCGTGGACCGCCGGCGCGTCGCTGCCGGGCGGCGATTTCCCGGTCGCGGGCGTCGGCGCGCTGATCGCCGGGTTGAGGAAAGACTACCCGTTCCTCACCGACTTCTGGGCCCGCCGGCTGGTGCGCGCCTACGGCACCGAGGCGCGCGCGATCCTCGGCCGCGCCGCCCGGCCCGAGGATCTCGGCCGCGACTTCGGCGCCACGCTCTCCGAGGCCGAACTGCGCTGGCTGATGACCCGTGAATTCGCACGCACCGCCGAGGACGTGCTCTGGCGCCGCTCCAGGTTCGGCTTGCGGATGACCGCCGATCAGGCGCGGGCGCTCGACGACTGGATGCAGGCGAACCGGGCGCCGGCCGGCCACGCGGCGGTGTGAGCGGCAGAACGAAGGAAGGAACGGCAGCGACCGAGGGAGGAAGACGATGACGCATGTGCTGGCGCTCGATCAGGGCACGACCTCGAGCCGGGCGATCGTGTTCGACGGCGAGATGAGGATCGCCTCCGTCGCGCAGGAGGAATTCGCCCAGCACTATCCCGCCTCGGGCTGGGTCGAGCACGCGCCCGCCGACCTCTGGTCCTCGACCGCGGCGACCGCCCGGGCGGCGATCGAGAAGGCGGGGCTGCGGGCGGCCGACATCGCCGCCATCGGCATCACCAACCAGCGCGAGACGACCCTGGTCTGGGACCGCAGGACCGGCCGGCCGCTTCACAATGCCCTGGTCTGGCAGGACCGCCGCACCGCCGATTTCTGCACCACGCTGCGCGAAGGCGGGCACGAGCCGATGATCACCGCCCGCACCGGGCTGCTGGCCGATCCCTATTTCTCGGCAACCAAGCTCAAATGGATCCTCGACCATGTCGAGGGCGCGCGGGACCGGGCGCACCGGGGCGAGCTCGCCTTCGGCACGGTGGACAGCTGGCTGATCTGGAACCTGACCGGCGGCGCGGTGCATGTTACCGACGCGACCAACGCCGCCCGCACCATGCTCTACGACATCCACAAGCACCGCTGGAGCCGCACGATCTGCGATCTCTTCGACATCCCCCTGGAGATGCTGCCCCAGGTGCGCGACTGCGCTGCCGAATTCGGGCGCACCCGCGTCGATCTCTTCGGCCGCGAGATCCCGATCCTCGGCGTCGCGGGCGACCAGCAGGCGGCGACGATCGGCCAGGCCTGCTTCGCGCCCGGCATGATGAAATCGACCTACGGGACGGGCTGTTTCGCGGTTCTCAATACCGGCGCGACGCCGGTCGCCTCGGCCAGCAAGCTGCTCACGACGATCGCCTACCAGCTCGACGGGGTGCCCACCTACGCGCTCGAGGGCTCGATCTTCATCGCCGGCGCGGTGGTGCAATGGCTGCGCGACGGGCTGAAGGTGATCCGCGCCGCGTCCGAGACCCAGGCGCTGGCCGAGGCCGCCGATCCGGCGCAGGAGCTCGTGCTGGTGCCCGCCTTCGTCGGCCTCGGCGCGCCCTACTGGAACCCCGCCGCGCGCGGCGCGATCTTCGGGCTCACGCGAAATTCCGGCCCGGCCGAATTCGCCCGCGCGGCGCTGGAAAGCGTCGGCTTCCAGACCCGCGACCTGCTGGAGGCGATGCAGGCCGACTGGGCGCGCGAGGGGGCGCAGCCCTCGCTGCGCGTCGATGGCGGCATGGCGGCCTCGGACTACGCGATGCAGTTCCTCGCCGACATCATCGGCGCGCCGGTCGATCGGCCGCAGGTGCTGGAAACCACCGCGCTGGGGGCGGCGTGGCTCGCCGGGATGCGCGCCGGCCTCTATCCGGCGCAGGACGAGTTCGCCCGGTCCTGGGCGGTGGAGCGGCAGTTCACCCCCGGCATGGACGCGCAGACGCGCGAGGCGAAATACGCCCGCTGGAAACGCGCCGTCGCCGCCGTTCTCTCCGCCTGACGCGCGCCCGATGACACCGCGACCGGTTCCCCGGCGCCCTGGCGCCCCGTCGCGACCGGCGTCACACCGGCCTTCCGGCGCCAATGCGAAAGGTTTCATTGCGGTTAATGACGCCGTATTTCGATTTCATTTCCGTACCTTGCACGAACGCACAATCTTGTGCACCCCCTCGCACCGGGCCGGCCGGGGCGCGGCGGCAGCCCCCCTGCCCGCCCGCCGCTTCGGACGGGCGGACAGACGCGGGCTTGAACGCGCGCCGTTCGGCGCCACCTGAGAAGGACGGATGCCAGGCGACACGGCGCCGGCGACGAGGGAACGGAGGCTGCGATGGGTTGGTCCGCGAAGATCGGCCGGATATTCGGCATAGATCTCTACATCCACGCGACCTTCCCGCTGCTCTTCGTCTGGGTCGGCTTCGTCTACTGGGTGCAGACCGGCACGCTCGAGGGCGTGCTCTTCGGTCTTTCCTTCATCGCCGTCCTCTTCGTCTGCGTCGTGCTGCACGAATACGGCCACGCGCTGACCGCCCGGCGCTACGGGATCGGCACGCGGCATATCACGCTCCTGCCGATCGGCGGGCTCGCCATGCTCGAACGGATGCCGAAGGAACCCCGGCAGGAGATCGTCGTCGCGCTGATGGGCCCGGCGGTGAACGTGGCGATCGCGCTGGCCCTGTTCCTGGTCCTCGCCGTCACCGGCGGCGGCGGCGAGATCATGGAACCCTCGCTGATGCCGGCGAACTTCCTGCAGAGCGTGCTCTACGCCAACATCTTCCTTGCCGTCTTCAACATGCTCCCGGCCTTCCCGATGGATGGCGGGCGGGTCTTGCGCGCGGCGCTGTCGATGCGGCTCGGGCGACTGCAGGCGACGCGGCTCGCGGCGCGGATCGGCCAGGGCCTGGCGCTGCTCTTCGGTCTGCTCGGGCTCTTCGGCAACCCGCTGCTGCTGCTGATCGCGATCTTCGTCTGGGTCGGTGCCGCCGCCGAGGCCGGCGCCTCGGAGATCGAGACGCGGCTGCACCGCAAGCCGGTATCGCGCGCCATGATCACCGATTTCCACGCGCTGTCGCCGGATTCGACGCTCGGCCGCGCCGTCGACCTGACGCTGGCCGGGACGCAGAAGGACTTTCCGGTACTCGACGGCCACCGCCTGGTCGGCGTCGCGAACCAGGGCGCGATCCTGCGCGGGCTGCGCGATCACGGGCTCGAGGGGCGGGTCGCCGACATCATGTCGGACCCGGTCATCGCCGGTCTCGACGACGACCTCGCCGGGTTGCTGGAAAACCTGCAGCAGGAAGAGACGCGGCTGATCTGCATCCTCGACCGCGGCCAGCTGGTGGGCCTGGTCAATATCGACAACATCTCGGAATTCCTGCGCATCCAGTCCGCGCTGCAGGATCGCTGAGCACGGCCCCCGGGGTTTCCCGGCTGACGTCGGCGCAAGGGGTGCGCGCAGTGCGCAACTTCCCGTAAACTCATGATATAACGAGTAAATCGTAAGACCGCATGTCCTTCTGCGGCTGGCCTGTGACGGGGTGGTTCGCCCTACACTGGCGGCTTTCAACGAGGGTTGCTCGGAGGAGCCGGGAGGCAGCAGTGGGGAATCAGAGCCTCAAGCCAGGAGGACGAACCATGGTCGAGGATAGCGAACTTTTCATCGGATTGGACGTCTCGAAGGACAGCCATGCGGTTGCTGTTGCGGAGGGCGGGCGCGGCGGCGAGGTCC
>SLPP01000015.1 GCA_007131945.1 Paracoccaceae bacterium
CCGCGCATCAGCGCCTCGGACTGCGCCAGGCAATTGGCGACGAGAAGCGCGTGGTGATGGGCGAGCGCCGGTTCGTGGCCCTTCGCGGCGAGCAGGAACTCGCAGGGCACGACCTGCGTGCCCTGGTGCAGGAGCTGGAAGAAGGCGTGCTGGCCATTCGTCCCCGGCTCGCCCCAGACCACCGCGCCGCTGGGCCGGGCGAGCTCGGTCCCGTCCATCCCGACCCGCTTGCCGTTACTCTCCATCTCGAGCTGCTGCAGGTAGGCCGGCAGGCGCGCCAGCCGCTGGTCGTAGGGCAGGATGGCGCGGGTCGGAAAGCCGCAGACCTGGTGATGCCAGAGCCCGACCAGCGCCAGCATCACCGGCATGTTCGCCTCGAGCGGGGCGGTGCGGAAATGCGCGTCCATCGCCGCCGCGCCGGCGAGGAAGGCGCGGAAATCCTCGGGTCCGATCGCGATCATCAGGCTCAGCCCGATCGGCCCCCAGACCGAATAGCGCCCGCCGACCCAGTTCTCGAAGGAAAAGACCCGGCCGGGATCGATGCCGAATTCCGCCGTCCGGTCGAGCGCCGAGGACAGGGCGACGAACTGCCGCGCCGGATCGCCGCCGCGCGCCACCCAGTCGCGGGCGGTGCGGGCATTGGTCATCGTCTCGGTCGTGGTGAAGGTCTTGGACGCGACAATGACGAGCGTCGTTTCCGGGTTCAGCCGCGCCAGCGTGTCGTGGATATGCGCGCCGTCGACATTCGAGACGAAATGGCAGCGCGGCCCGTCGCAATGCGGACCCAGCGCCCGGACCGCCATCGCCGGGCCGAGATCCGACCCGCCGATGCCGATATTGACGACATCTGTGATCCGCCCGCTGGCGCCGCGGATGCGCCCGTCGCGCAGATCGCGGGCGAAGGTCTCCATCCGCTCGAGCGTGCGGCGGACCTGCGGCATGACGTCGGTGCCATCGACCGTCACCCTGGCACCGAGATTGCGCAGCGCGGTGTGCAGCACCGCGCGATCCTCGGTCTCGTTGATCCGCTCGCCGGCGAACATCGCCGCGCGCCGCGCCTCGAGCCCGCTCGCCCGCGCCAGGGCGAGCAGCGCCGCCCGCGTCTCGGCGTCGATATTGGTCTTCGAGTAATCGAGAAGCATCTCGCCCACGGGGTCCGCGCGCAGGGTGATGCTGAAATCGGCGGCGCGTCCGGGATCGTCGAAAAGCGTCAGGATCGCGCGGTCCGCAACTTGCGCATGCCGGGCGCCGAGTGCCGTCCAGGGGTCCATTCCGAAGCCTAGGTCTTGTTTTTGCCCCTTTTGATGCCAGCAACCCCCTGTGTTGCCCAGCGAAAATCCGCCGGTCCGGGGGATTGCGGCCGGGGTGTTGCCAATCTGCCCCTCGCCCCCCTCGCCCCTTGCCGAGCGCGCCGGGCTGGCGCAACCTGCGCGCCATGACGGTGGGACGCATCCTGACCAGCGAGGACTGCATGCGCGAGGGGGCCGACTGGCTCGCCCGCGCCGAGCCGCGCTTCGCCGAGGCGCTGGCGCTGTGCGGCCCGCCGCCGCTGCGCCGGCGGCCGGACGGCTTTGCCGCGCTGATGGGGGCGATCGTCAGCCAGCAGGTCTCGACCGCCGCGGCGCGGGCAATCGGCGGGCGGCTGGAGGCGGCGGGGCTGACCCGGCCCGACGCGATTCGCGCCGCCGACGACGCCGCCCTGCGCACCGCCGGCCTCTCGCGGCAGAAGATCCGCTACATCCGCGCGCTGGCCGAGGCGGGGGTCGATTTCGACGCGCTGCGCGCAGCACCCGACGCCGCTGTGGTCGAGACGCTGGTGGAACTGCCCGGCATCGGCCGCTGGACGGCCGAGATCTACGCCATGTTCAGCCTCGGCCGCGCCGATGTCTTCGCGCCCAACGACCTGGCGCTGCAGGAGGCGGCGCGGCTCCTCTTCGCCCTGCCCGAGCGGCCGAAGGAGCGCGCGCTGCGCGGCATGGCCGAGGCCTGGTCGCCCTGGCGTACGGTGGCGGCGGGGATGCTCTGGCACTATTACCATTACGCCAGGAACCGCGAGGGGATCGCGTGAAAGGAGCAAGATGACCCGCAAGCTGCAATCGGAGCGCAGGGGCGCCGCGAAGGGCGCGGCGCGCTCGGCGGTGATCTTCCTGCATGGCTACGGCGCCGACGGCGCGGACCTCCTTGGCCTCGCCGAGCCGCTGGCGCCGCATCTGCCGCAGACCGCCTTCTTCGCCCCCAACGCGCCCGAGCGCTGCGCCGGCAATCCCTTCGGCTACCAGTGGTTCCCGATCCCCTGGCTCGACGGCTCGTCCGAGGCGCTGGCGCATGCCGGGATGCTGGCGGCCTCGGACGACCTCGACGCCTTCATCGACCAGGTGCTGGCCGAGGAGGGGCTGGAGCCCGCTTCGCTGGCGCTCTTCGGCTTCAGCCAGGGCACGATGATGAGCCTGCAGGTGGCGCCGCGCCGGGCGCAGCCGGTCGCGGCGATCGTCGGCTTCTCGGGCCGGCTGCTGAATCCCGGCCGGCTGGCGGCCGAGGCGGTCAGCCGGCCGCCGGTGCTCCTGATCCACGGCGATGCCGACGAGATGGTGCCCGTCGCCAGCCTCGCCGAGGCGGCCGGGGCGCTCGACGCCGCCGGGTTCGAGTCCTACGCGCATGTCTCGAAGGGGATCGGCCACGGCATCGCGCCCGACGGGCTGTCGCTGGCGCTGAGCTTCCTGCACGAGAAGCTGCCGCGCTGATCCGCGCCGCCTTTGCAGAACCGTTACACCGGTCTGCAAATCTGCGCCTGCGGCAACCCGACCACATCGCGGGGCTTGCCAGATGGTGGACACGAGATATAGTCAGCGCGTCGGGCCCCGGTTCGACGCCTGAGAGGAGCGGAGCGGCGGCCGATGGATGGCGACTTCCGGCACAGTTTCGTACACGAACCCGCGGCGCTGAAGCGCTACCCGGCGCTGGTGCTGAACGCCGATTACCGGCCGCTGTCCTACTTCCCGCTCTCGCTCTGGCCCTGGCAGGAGGCGATCAAGGCGGTCTGGCTCGACCGGGTCGACATCGTCGCCGAATACGACGCCACGGTGCGCAGCCAGAGGGTGGAGTTGCGAATACCCTCGGTCGTGGTGCTCAAGGACTATGTCAAACCCAGGAAGCGCGTGGCCTTCACGCGCTTCAATCTTTTCCTGCGCGACGAATTCGCCTGCCAGTATTGCGGCTCGAAGCAGGACCTGACCTTCGACCATGTCGTCCCGCGGGCACTGGGCGGGATCACCAGCTGGCAGAACGTCGTCGCCGCCTGCGCCTGCTGCAACCTGAAGAAGGGCGCCAAGACGCTGCAGGCGGCGGGCATGACCCTGCGCCGCCCGCCGCGCCGCCCCGCGGCGCAGGAGCTCATCGATATCGGCCGGCGCTTTCCGCCCAACCACCTGCACGAAAGCTGGACCGACTTCCTCTACTGGGACACCGAGCTCGAGGCCTGACGGCCCCTCCCCGGCCCCTCCCCTCCCCGCTCAGCGCGCGCCGCCGCGGCGGGTGGCCATCAGGAGATTCGTCTCGGACGAGCTCACCCCGTCGAGCTGCCGGATGCGCGCGAGCGTGGCGTCGAGCGCCGAGAGCGAATCGGTCGCGATCTCGGCGATCAGGTCCCAGCGGCCGGTCGTCGTGTGCACCGCCTGCACCGCCG
>SLPP01000407.1 GCA_007131945.1 Paracoccaceae bacterium
CAACCGGAACAGCTGGATCTCTTCGAAGCCCTCGGCCTCAAAAAGCCAGCCTGACATCTGCGGTTGTGGCAAAAACCGCCATTCCGCGCCAGTAATATCAATGTCTTAGAGAATTAACTGTTGAACTTCGGGGGCACGCGCGATGGGGCGGGGGGCGATGGGGCGGGGGGCGATGCGCCGCTGATGAACTTCGCCGCCAAGCGCCTCGGGACGGAATGGCTGATCGTGGCCTCGAACATCCCCGCGCGCCGCGCCCTCCACACCTACCGCAAGCGCTGGGCCATCGAATGCGTGTTCGGCGATGCCAAGACCCGCGGCCTCAATATCGAGAACACCGGCCTCACCGACGCGCGCAAGCTCGCCCTCCTGACGGCGGTGGTGGCGCTCGCCATCGCCTGGGCCGGCTGCCTCGCCGCTGACCTGCTCGGGTCCGGCGCCCCCAGGCGCAAGTCGCACGGCTACTTCGCACAGTTCTGGTTGCGTGTCGGCTTCGACAGGCTCCGAAACCTGCTTGGCTCGGACCACAAAGAGGCCGTCAGACCATGGCAAAGACTCAAAAGCCTGTCTCGACAAAGCCCTCCGACCCATGGAGGCGTGTAGTGTGGCCATACGCTTTCTGGCAGGCATATATCGCTTGATATCAGTCAGATAGACTCCAGGACCCCGATCCCGGCCGAAAGCCCCGCGTGCGCCGCGTCAAACTTTCGTCAACTGACGCGCCCGCCCACCTGACGCGCCTCGGATCGACGAGGCCGGTTTACGGGCGCGGCGGTATCAGGCGCATCGACGGGCATCGCCCCGAGAACCCGACCCGGTGGCCGATTGTGGCCGGGCCCCCTGCCGATCGTTTCGAAAGAAGGGCCGCGTCGTTTTCCGCTACGGGTTCGGCGCGGCTGATCCAGATCAAGGCTGCGGGCCGGGTCCTGACGCAATCTCGGCCCGAAACAACCCGAGAGGATCCGATGACCCATACCCCGCACGAACTGGCCGAGGAATTTCCCAGGTTCGCCGACCAGTTGCACAAGTTGAAGATGACCGATACCCATTTCGCCCGGCTTGCCGAGGAGTATCACGAGGTCAACCGCGCCATCCACCGCGCCGAGACGAATGTCGAGCCGATGTCGGAAGCGCATGAGGGCGAACTCCGCCGCAAGCGGATGGAACTCAAGGACGCGATCGCAAGGATGCTGCGCGCAGCGTGATACGTTCGGCGGTGTAGATCTCGCGCGCCGAGGTGGCGCGCATGCCGGCCTGTCCGCGCTTTTTCCAGAACGCTAGGTCCGCAACCCGCGTGGAGCGCGAGGGGACTGGAGGCGGGCTGCGATCACGGCTTGCGCTGGGCGCTGTCGGTGACCAGAATGCCAGCGCGCGGGGCAGCTGGAGCTTCGCCCACAACGCGCCGCGACGGGAGGAAGGAAATGTTCGCAAGATACGTATCCCGGCTGGCCGGGACGCTGGTGGCCGGCGCTCTGATTCTGGGCGCCGGCTCGGCGCAGACGATCGAGATCCACAACACGATGAGCCCCGGCGGTTCGGAGGAGGCGGCGCTGAACCGCTTCGCCGAGATCGTCGCCGAACGCTCGGGCGGGGCGATGGAGGTCAATGTCGTTCTCGGCGGCCAGCTCGGCTCGGAAACCGACGTGCTGCAGCTACTCAACCTCGGCCAGACGCAGATGGCGCTCACCGGCGGGCTCTTCATGTCCGAATACGCCCCGGAATACGATGCGGTCTCGGTCCCCTTCGTCTTCCCGACCTTCGAGGCGGCGGAACACTACCTGATGAACACCGACTCGGGCGCGGCGATGCAGGCGCAGGCGCGCGAGCGCGGCAGCCTCGTCTATTTCGGGCCGCAGATGCGCGGCTTCCGGCACATGACCTCGTCGAAGCGGATCGAGACGCCCGCCGACCTGCAGGGGCTGCGGATGCGCCTGCCGCAGATCCCGCTCTGGGTCGATGTCTGGGAGACGCTGGGCGTGCAGGCGGTGGTGATCCCCGCGCCCGACATCTACCTCGCCATGCGCACCGGCCAGGTCGAGGCGCACGAGAACTCGCTCGCCGGCCCCTACACCCGTCAGATGTGGGAGGTGCAGGACTACATCATCACCACCGCGCATCTCTCCTTCCCCTGGCACTGGGTCGCCTCGGCGCGCTGGTGGGACGGGCTGAGCGAGGACGAGCAGGCGATGATCCGCGAGGCGGTCGAAGCGGCACGCCAGCACGGCATCGCGGTCGAGCTGGAATCCGAGGACTACTACCGCGACGCGCTGATCGACCACGGCATGACCTTCGTCGATGTCGACCAGGCAACGTTCAGCAAGGCCGCCGCGCCGGCGATCGAGCGCGCCATGGCCGAGATGGCGCCGGGCGTGGTCGAGGACATCCAGGCGGCGATCGCGGCCACCTCGAACTGAGGCAGGGGCGGGGCGCCACGTCGTCCCGCCCGCCCCGATGGCGGTTCTCGAGCGGATCGAAGCGGCGTTCGCGCGCGCGATGGAGTTGGCCGCCATGGCGATGATGGCGGCGCTCATCGGCGTGATCGGCTGGTCGGTTCTCGCCCGGCAGGTGCTGCACATCTCGGTCGCTTGGTCCGAGGAAGTGGGCTCGGGGCTCCTGATGTGGATGTCGCTTCTCGGTGCGGCCGCGGTCTGGGCGCGGCGCGGCCATATCGTCATCGATGTCCTGCCCCGGCGCCTGCCGCCGCGTTCGCGCTGGGCGCTCGCCGTCGCGGTCGAGCTTTCGGCGCTCGTCCTGTTCGCGGTGATCGTCTGGGGCGGCGCCTCGATGATGCAGGTCAGCGCCAACAACCACACCACCGCGCTCCGGATCAGCCTGAGCTGGCTCTATCTCGCGCTGGTCGTCGGCGTCGGTGCGATGGCGCTGTTCAGCCTTCTGCACCTCGCGCGCCTGATCACCCGTGGCCCGGCCATGCTGGAGGACGGATGGACTACCTCGTCATCTTCCTCGGACTGATGGTGCTTCTCTTCGCGCTCGGCGTGCCGGTCGCGGTGTCGATCGGGCTGACCTGCCTGGCGGTTCTGGTCATGCAGGGTGGGCTGCAGGCGGTCCCGGCCGAACTTTTCGCGCTGCAGATGGCGCGTGGGCTCAACAACTTCCCGATCCTGGCGATCCCGTTCTTCATCTTCGCCGCCTCGATGATGAACGCGGGCTCTGTCACCGGCCGGATCTTCGACTTCGCCAACGCACTCGTCGGGTTCATCCGCGGCGGGCTGGGGCATGTGAACGTGGTCGCCTCGATGATCTTCGCCGGCATGTCCGCGACCGCCGTCGCCGATGTCGCCGGCATCGGCCAGCTCGAGATCAAGGCGATGCGCGAGCGCGGCTACCCGATGCGCTTCGCCGCCGGGATCACCGGCGCCGCCTCGATCATCTCGCCGATCATCCCGCCCTCGATTGCGCTCGTCATCTATGGCTGGCTCTCGGGCGTGTCGATTGCGGCGCTCTTCGTCGCCGGCATCCTGCCCGGCGTGATCCTCGGCGCGGCGTTGATGCTGACCTGCTTCCTCGCCTCGTTCTGGATCGACATGCCGCGCACGCCGCGCCCGCGGCTGGCGGAACTCGCCCGCCTCTTCTGGCGCGCGCTGCCGCCGCTTCTGACGCCGCTGATCATCGTCGGCGGCATCTGGAGCGGCATCTTCACCCCGACCGAGGCCGGGGCGATCGCCTGCCTCTACGCGCTGCTTCTCGGCCTCGTCATCTACCGCGACGTGGGCTGGCGCGATCTCCTCGAAGTCTTCGCGCGCACCGTCCGCTTCACCGCGATCATCATGTTCATCATCGCCATCGCCACCTTCTACGGCTGGCTCTTGGTGCGGCTACGCATCCCGCAGGAACTGGCGATGATGCTGGCGGGGATGGACCTCTCGCCGACCGGTGTGCTGTTCGCCATGGCGGTCTTCTTCCTGATCATCGGCTGCTTCATGTCGGTCGTTGAGGCGGTCCTGATCTTCACGCCGATCTTCATGCTGACCGTGCAGATGCTGGGGATCGACCCGCTCTTCTTCGGCGTCCTGATGGTGGTCACGCTGTCGGTCGGCGTCATCACGCCACCCTTCGGCAATGTCCTCTTCGTCCTCGTCGAGATCACCGGCCTGAGATTCGAGCAGGTCGTGATCGCGGTCCTACCCTTCCTCGTGCCGATCCTCGCGGTGATCGCGCTCCTGATCCTGTTCCCGTCCCTCGTCACCTGGCTGCCCTCGGTGCTGCGGTAGCGGCACAAGATGGGCCAGGCGCCCTTGCGCAGCACGGCGACGAAAGATAGTTCACAGGTGCACTTTCTGCGAGAACCGCGATGCGTCCGTTGCAGGGCATCCTTCTGAAGATTTCCTCGGTCCTGGTCTTCATCACGATGGCCGCGCTGATCAAGTCCACCGATGGCCGCGTGCCGCCAGGCGAGATCGTCTTCTTCCGATCGATCTTTGCCGTACCGGTCATCGTGGCCTGGCTCGCCTGGCGGCACGAACTGACGACCGGCTTCCGGGCGCGCGCCCCGATGGCGCATCTGTGGCGGGGTTTCGTCGGCACGGCGGCGATGGGGCTCGGTTTTGCCGGCCTTCTCTTCCTGCCGCTGCCCGAGGTGACGGCGATCGGCTACGCTGCGCCGCTCCTGACGGTGATCTTCGCCGCCATGTTCCTGGGAGAGCCGGTACGGCTCTTCCGCATCTCGGCTGTCGTGGTGGGCATGATCGGGGTCCTTATCGTGCTTTCGCCGCGCCTCTCGGTCGGCGCAAACATGTCCGAGGCCGAGGCCATGGGCGCGATGCTTGTCCTGGGCGCCGCAGTGTTTGCCGCGCTCGCCCAGGTCTTCGTGCGCAAGCTCGTGCAGACCGAGAGCACGAGCGCCATCGTCTTCTGGTTCTCGCTCACCGCGAGCGCGCTCAGCCTTGTGACGCTGCCCTTCGGCTGGGTCGTGCCGGGCCCGGGCGACGCGGCGCTGCTGATCCTCGCCGGGTTCCTCGGCGGGGTCGGGCAGGTGCTCCTGACGTCGTCCTATCGCCACGCCGATGCCTCGGTCATCGCGCCCTTCGAATATGTTTCGATCCTCTTCGCGCTCGCCATCGGGTTCTGGGTCTTCGACGAGGTGCCGACGATGACGATGCTCGGCGGTGCGGCGCTGGTCGTGGCGGCGGGCGTCCTGATCATCTGGCGCGAACGCCAGCTCGGGCTCGAGCGGAGCCGGCAGCGCAAAGCCATGACCCCGCAGGGCTGAGTGGCCCGAACGGCCGATGTCGCCGAGTGCCGGGACCTGATGGTGCAGATTGCCGGGAAGACAGAGTGGATCGAGGCGACGAACGGGATTCTGAAGGAACTCGCGGCCGCGACCGACCCCGCCCCGAGGCCGTGGTGGGGCCGGGGTGCTGCTCAAGCTTGAGCAGGCTCGCAAGGCACTGTTTTAAAGACACGATCCTGCGTCGTTAACCGCAACGAAACCTTTGGGCGGACAGGGCTGGCGCAACGCGCGCGCGTGCCGGCGCCGGGATGCCTTCGCTTACTGGCGACGAGCGGAAGGGGTTTCGAGAAGGTTGCGGTCAGACGGCAGGATGAGCCATCGCGCATCCTCGGCTCGAGCATGACGGAGATTTCGTCGGCGTCCGCGGACGGGCGCCTCACACGGCGAGGTTCTCTGCCGTTCGGCATGCGCGGCGCGGATCAGAAGCCCTGAATGTAGCGCAGCACGACTGGTCCGATGGTCACGATCAACAGCGCCGGCATCATCAGCCCGGCCATGACCGCCGACATGTAGACCGGCAGCTTGTTGGCCTTTTCCTGCGCCAGGATCTCGCGCCGCTGACGCATCTCGCTGGAATACGCGAGCAGAGCCTGGCTCATGCTGGTGCCGAACCGGAACGACTGAAGCACGACATTCACGAAAGCATGGGCCTCGTCGATCGCCAGCCGGTCGGCCATGGAGTGATAGGCTGTCTCGCGGTCGCGACCGGCGTGGATCTCCTGCTGGGCCAGGCGGAACTCGTCGCTGATCTCGGGGGCGGCGACGGCCAGTTCGTCCGAGACTCGGGCCAGGGCCGCATCGAAACCGAGCCCCGATTCGACCGAGACCTGCAGCAGGTCAAGCGCGTTCGGGAACGCCTTTTCGACCCGGTCACGGCGTTCCGAGGCGCGCGCGGACAGCCAGATCGCCGGGCCGAAGAAGCCGACGACGATGAGGACGGCAAAACCCAGCATGAGCTGCGTGGGGCCAAGCTGGCCGATCTGCAGCTTCACCGCCTCGGGCAGCGGAAGCTGTTCGCGAAGCACAACGACGCTGGCCAGCGCGGTGGGCAGCAGAAGCCCGACGCCTGTGCGCAGCGCGTAATAAACGACCACCGCGTTCGGACCTCTGAAACCTGCATGCGCAAGATCGCGACGGACCTTGTTGCGTTCGCGTTTCTCGGTTGGCAGGAACGCCTTGGCGAGACCCGCTGGATCGTGATCGGGCGCCATGAAGATATCGGTTGGCGCCCCGGCCAGGCGCATGCGTCGGGCAGTGGCGTCGTGGCTCCGCTCGCGGAAGGTGACGACGATAGCGAGGAAAACCAGGAACGTCCCGAGCAGGAGTCCGAGAAGGGCGACATGGCGCGGGTCACCCCCGAAGCTTGCGGCGATCTGCTCGATCGTGTCGATCATGGCGGGCCTCCCGGCGGACTAGATGCGGAAATTGACGAGCTTGAAGAGAATGAGCGCATTCAGGACGATCAGGCCCACGGCAGCGGCCGCGAGCGGCAGAAAGAGCGGATCGTCCATCACGCCACCGTAGTATTCGGGCGTGATGATCATGTTGAGCGCAAACATCACGAAGGGCAGGCAGGAAAGGATCAGGGCCGAAATCCGGCCCTCGGCCGACATTGCCTTGATCTTGCGCCGCATCATCGCGCGGCCACGGATGACCTGGGCAAGGATCGTCAGCACCCGGCCGAGATTGCCGCCGGTTCCGTGCTGGATCGAGATGCTGGCGGCGAGATACTGGAAATCCTCGGTCGGCACGCGTTCGGCGAGCTTGCGCACCGCGGTCACCATGTCGTCGCCGTAGCTGACCTGATCGACAAGGACGCCGAATTCCGACCCGATCGGATCGGGCATGGTCTCGGCAGCGATCGTGATGGAGGTGTTCAGCGGATGGCCCGCCTTCAGCCCACGCGCCATGAGGTCGAGCGCGTCGGGCAACTGGGCGGTGAGCTTCTTGCGGCGGGCGTCGCGCGCCGCGGCGAGCAAGAGCAGCGGCAGGGCAACGCAGACAAGAAGCGACATGGCGAAGGCCATCGGGTACCCGATTACCGCACCGAACGCGACCATGATAAAGATCGCCGTCAACAGGGCGGCGGTGGCGAAAAGCCCCGGCCGCGGCGGCAGTCCCGCCGAAATCAGCAGTGCCGAGAGATCGAAGCTCCGCAGCCGGCCCCTGTGGTCGCGTTTCGGGGCCAGGATCGCCAGCCGCTTGGCCACGCCGGTCCCGGCCGCCACCAACTTCATCCGCCGCGAACGCGCCTCGGCGATCGTTTCGCGGCGTGACAGGATCTGCCGCGTGCCCTCGACCAGCAGCAGCACACCCAGGAAGACGCCGATGAAGAGAATCCAGCCGGGATCCATGCGGGAAAGCAGGTCTGCCATGGTTCTTACCCTCCGGTCATGAAGGCATCGGACGAAATATTCACACCGGCGGCGAGCAGGCGCTCGGCGCATTTAGGCCGGATACCGGTTGCGACGAATTCGCCGATCACCTCGCCGGCCTCGGAGCGGCCGCGCTGCTTGTAGAGGAAGATGTCCTGCATGGTGATCACGTCGCCCTCCATGCCGGTGATCTCGGCAATCGACATGATGCGGCGGCGGCCATCGGCGAGACGCGCGAGCTGCAGGACGATCTCGAGGCCCGAGGCGATCTGACGCCGGACCGCCGACATCGGAATGTCGCCGCTCATCATCACCACCATCTGCTCGAGCCGGGAAAGCGCGTCGCGGGCCGAGTTGGCGTGGATCGTGGTCATCGAGCCGTCATGGCCGGTATTCATCGCCTGCAGCATGTCGAAGGCTTCCGTGCCACGGACCTCGCCGACGATGATCCGGTCCGGACGCATCCGGAGCGCATTTCGGACCAGATCGCGCTGAGTGACGGCGGCGGTCCCCTCGAGGCTCGCCGGCCGCGTTTCCAGGCGGACGACATGGTCCTGCTTGAGTTGGAGTTCGGCCGCATCCTCGATGGTCACGATCCGCTGTGTCGGGTCGATGAAGGCCGACAGCGCGTTCAGCATCGTCGTCTTGCCCGAGCCCGTACCACCGGAGATCAGGATGTTCAGCCGTGCCTCGACCAGGCCACGGAGCAGCTGCATCGAACCGGGCGTGAGGGTGCCGATCTCGACCAGTCGGTCGAGCGTCAGCGGATCGCGCGAGAACTTGCGGATCGAGACGGTCGGTCCGTCGATGGCGCAGGGGCGAACGATCACGTTGACCCGGCTGCCATCCTCGAGCCGGGCATCGACCCAGGGCTGACTCTCGTCCACGCGGCGACCGATCCGGGTCACGATCTTGTCGATGATCCGCATCAGGTGGCGTTCGTCGCGGAACTGGACCGGCACCCGTTCGAGGCGACCGTAGCGTTCGACATAGACGTTGCTGAACGAGTTCACCAACACATCGGCGACACTCGGGTCGGCGAGCAGCGGCTCCAGCGGGCCCAGCCCGAGCACCTCGTCGATCAGCTCCTCGGTCAGGCGTTCGGCCTCGTCGGCCCGCATCGGATTATGCTCGGCGGCGAGGGTGTCGTTGACAAGGCCAGAGATCTCTCGCTTGAGCGCCGACCTTTCGACCCGATCGAGCACGGCCAGGTTGAGCCGCCCCAGGAGTTCCTCGTGGAGGCGCGACTTGAGGTCGAGGCGGGCGCGCAGCGCCTCGTCGATCTCGCGATAGGGACTCGCCACCAATGGCGCCGCCGCGTGCCGGGACTCCCGGTCCATCGTGTCGGCCGGCACCGCGGGCGCAGCGTGGCGTTCGCCCTTCGGCTGACGCCGCCGCAGATCAAAATCCTTGAACATTATCTGTCACTCTCTCTGCTTTTCCTTGGCATCGCGGCGGCGGCCTCGATCTTCCGCGCCAGTTTCCGGACCGCGCGCGACCACGGACAGCGCGGCGACAGCGAAACCAGAGGCTCGCCCCGATCAAGCGCCTGCCGCGACAGCCTGGTCTCGTCCGGGAGCCAGTGGCCGAGCGGTTCACCCAGCGCGTCGGCCGCGTCGCGGTGCAGTCTGCGCTGAAAAAGCGGTTTCTGCTCGCGCGAAACGACGACATCAACATCAAGCTCGGCATTGTCCTCGCGCATCAGGTCGATGATGCGGCGGGCGCTTGCCACCGAGGGCACGGCGAGGTCGGTGACCATCAACAGCCTGTCGGCGCGTTTCAGGAGGGGCTCCAGCCAGTAGACCAGCGCCGGCGGCAGATCGACGACGACATAATCGTGCTCGGCCATCAGCCCATCGATGATCGAGGCGACCCTCGGCCCGTCGAGCGCGTCGAGCGGGATCGCCTTGCGCGGCGCGGGCAACACCTTGAGACCGCAGGGATGGACCGACAACGCGTTGCGTACGGCCTGGATGTCCGGTTCTTCCGGCAACCGCGCGAGCGCCAGCAGGCCGCCACGATCCTCGAGATCGAGAAGGCTGGCCGCGGTTCCGAACTGGACGTCCAGATCCACGAGCGCGACCTGCCGTCGCGGCGCCGTGGCGAAAACGCCGCGGTGGTTCAGCAGTTCGATGGCCAGGTTTGCGGCGACTGAGGTGGCTCCCATTCCCCCGCGCGAGCGCGCGACAAGGATGAGCCGGCTGTTCGACGGCGCCCATTTGACCGGCAGATTGTGCATCTGCACGGCGGGCGCCGGATGCCCGGCAGGTTCGGCCTGGAACCCGGTCGTGGTCCCGGCACGGGTGTCGAAAGTGTCGCTCGCCGCCGCTGGCGTGTCGGGCGCCGTTGCCGGTTTAGCCGCTTCCTGGCCGCCGGTTCCGGCGCACCGGTCGGACGTCTGCGCCGATGTACCCGTCAAATCGGGGAGCAGGCCGCCACGCGTGCCGGATCGATCAAAGGGCCGCCCCGCCGTCATGCCCACCGTGCCGTTGACCGCCGCCCTCGCCGCTCCGGCGCCTGCAGTCGTGGCGTCGCCGCAACCCGCCGCATCCGCGGCGCCGGTGGCGCACGGCGCATCCTTCCGAACGGATTGCGGGGACTGGAACATGTATGTGACAGCCATGGCGTCGGTTCCCTTCTCTGGTTCAATCGGCACGCGCATTCAGTTTCCCATCCCATGCGCCAGGTCCTCGCCGGGCAGCGACACGCTCATCCCGGGCAGGCGGATATCCGCACCGAACGTGCCCGGGCCACCGCTCAACGCCTGCGCCATCGCACCCAGCGGCGAGACAAACCGGAAGTCGACCTCGGTGATCTCGACCGTCACGATGGGCACGTAGGGTCCGCCGAGAAAGCCGAGGTTCGGATCGGACCTGTAGCGGAAGCGCAGGTTCTCGACCCCGGCGCCGGGCGGCAGAAGCGGTTCCACGGCGTCGAGGATTTCCTGCGCTGTCGCATTGCCCATGGCGCCGACACAGGTGACTTCCGCAGGCATCGCGCAGACACCTGTGGCGGCACGGCAAAGCGTGCCGAACGTGGCGTCCGTGTCGGTGCCACGCAGGTTTCGCGTCGGCACACCCGGGCAGACCGGTGGGCGCACCGCGGCGATACGTGCAGCGATCTGATTGGCCTTGTTGGCGCTGACCACGGCAAAGCCCAGCCGCCCGAAATCGATGATCGCGAAAAGCAGGAAGAGGAACAGCAGGATCACCAGGGCGTATTCGACCAGCCCCGCGCCGGCTTCCTGCTGCAGAAAGCGGCGGGCCGGGTCGAGGCGGCGGGGGACAGGGGGGCGACGGGTCATAGGCCGTAAATCCTTGCTTCCTCGGTGACCGAGGTGGCGATCGTGCCCCAGCCGTCGCCGCCCGCCAGGCGGAAGACCGCGCTGAAGGGGAACCGCATTTCCAGATCGGCGGTTACCCGCGCCACCGGCACCTCGGCTTGCCGCAGATCGAGCCCGGTTTCGCAGTCATGCGTGGCGGTGACCGAGATCAGCGTGATCATCGCCGGAAAGACCGCCTCGCCGGTGATCGAGGTGTCGATGATGGTGGTGAGCTGACCGTTCCAGCCGGCGAGTGATCCGCCATTGACGCAGATATCGTCGGGGGCGGCGCGGGCGACATAGCGGGTGGCGTCCCGGACGCCGGCGACGGCGGCCTGAAACGACCACAGAAGCCGCATCGACTCGATGATGCCGAAGGCGACGATCAGGATCAGCGGCAGGCTGATCGCGAACTCGACCAGCGCCGCGCCCGACTGGCTGCGCCGGAACCTGCTTATGTGAAGGCGGAGCGGGGACATCGTGATCACCGAAACAGCTGGACGACTTCGCGGAAGATGCCGGATGCTGCGCCCATGCCGGTGCCGCCGGCCGATTCCACCACCTCGACCATGATCGCCCCCTTGTCGTCGCTGCCCATCTCCAGCACCGGTTCGGTCATGAAGAGCCGGACGAATTCCAGCGGGATCACGTTGCTGCGCCCGTTCATGTCGTTGTTCGCGCAGTCGATCGCCGCGGCGATGACTGTGCGGCGGTTGGGGTCGGACGAGGGGCCAAGCTGGTGGCACTGCGCCGCCCCGGTTTCCTCGAACCCGGGCAGCGGGACATTGTCCGGCGCTGCGCGCGACTGGGCGGCCTCGATCTCGGCACGATAGACCTCGTAGCGGGTGAAGTTTACCGGCGGCAGACCACCCAGCGGCCAATTGCCGCCGTGATTGTGATCGAGATAGGCTTCCCGCGCCCAGTCGCCCTGGCCAAAGCGGCTCGAGCCGCTCAGGATTCCGGCGTCGCGCGGTAGCGCCATTGCGTCCGACGGGTCTACGTTGTTGCCGCGGCACTGGTTGTTGCCGCGGGGCACGGTGCCTTGGATCGTGTTCGGCGCCGGGCGGTAATCCGGGTTGTTGCGCTCCGACTGCAACGGACCCCGGAAGATGTCGAAGCGGGTGTTGAATGCCCGGACCAAGCCCTGGCGCTGACCGGTCAGCGTATCGACGCCGGCATCCGTGCGCACGCAGGCGGTGATCGCGCGCTCGGCCCCGACAAGGCAGCGGTAGAGGCCCGCGCCCGAGAGGCCGGCGCAGGCACCGCTGGGATCGACCGGCAGCGAGGCGGGATCGAGGAAACCGAAATTCCCCGGCCCCCACGCCGCCCCCTGACCGCCCGTGCGCAGTTCGATCTGCTGGCCGACATTCGCATCCGCGCGCCAGGTCGCATCGGGCACGCAGAAGAAGAGCGGCGTGATGTCGCAGGCATAGGACGCGACACCGGCCACGGCGGCGGCGCCGACCGCTGACTCGGTATTCGCGCCGGCCCGGCCGGTCAGCGTGGCGTTGACGGCGGCGAAGGGGGTGCGGACGTTGCGCCGGTTCACCGTGATCCGGACGAAGCGGGCGCGGGCCGGGTTGGTCGTCACGTCGGTCGCGGCCTGCAGGTCGCTGGCCGGCAGCGAGCGCAGGAACTCGATGGCGAAGTCGCCCTGGCCCAGGTCCCGGTTGCCCTCGCCGAAGGTCTGCGAGCGACGGATCAGCCCGTTCGCCGCCGCCGTGGCACGGGTGATCGCGTCGGGCCGCCCGTCGAGCTCGCCGGCGGCGGCGAGCGCCACCTGGTCGGCGAAGGATTGAAGCTCGGACTGGGTGTTGGCGACGCGGCCGATATCGAAGCTCAGCGCCAGGAAGCCGAAGGCGACGGCCAGGAACAGGCCCCAGAAGACGAGGATCCCGCCGCCTTCCTCGCGCGCGAACCGTGCAAGCGGGCGTCCTTTGGCGGTACGGGGAGTGTCGCGGGACATCGGTAAACTCCGGAACACGGGAAGGTCGGGAGAGTGACTCAGCGCAGGGTCACTTCCTGCGTGTCGCTGACGCCGCGGCGGATGACGATGGTTGGGCGGCGGACGGTCGGCGGCGGGGCGGGCGCCTCGATCGCGGGCGCGGCTTCCTCGACGATGACCGGATCGGCGGGCAGCAGATCGCTCAGCCGCAGCCGCTCGACCGGCATGCTGTCGTCGGAATCGGGGGTGCGCAGCGCCAGGCTCAGCGTGCCGGCGCTCTGCGCCAGCGCCAGGACCTGGCCCTGTTCGGCACTGACCTCGACGGTGACGGTGCGGGCGACACGCGGGTCGTCGCGCATCTCGTCGGCCACCTGGTCGACGCCGATGACGCGGATGTTGCGCAGGATCGTGTCGGTGACGAGTTCACCGCGCGAGTTGCGGGTGAGCAGCACGTCGACATGGTCGCCCGGCGTGACGAAGCCGCCGACGGAACTCACGGCATTGACGCTGATCGCCACGGCGCGGTTGTTGGGGCTCAGCGTCTGCGAGATGGTGACGCGGCCGCCGAATTCCGAGACCTTGGCATCCAGGATGACCTCGCCCGCGACCATGGCGCGGGTGGCGCGGCGCGGTTGCTGGCCCTCGGCGGGCAGGAGCGCCGACATCTGCTGGAAGGCGCCGGCGGGCAGCGCATCG
>SLPP01000029.1 GCA_007131945.1 Paracoccaceae bacterium
GAGGCGGGCGCGGCCGCGTCCTCGGCGGGCGGTTCCGGGGCAGGGGGCTCGGCCGCCTCGCCGACCAGCGCATCGAGCCCCTCGTCCAGCTTCGAGGAGGAGCGGAACATCCGTTCCTTGAGCTTGCGGAAAAAGGACATCGGGCCTCTCCTGCGCCTTTCGGGACCGCCTCCAGCTATATCAGCCCGATCCGGGATGGAAGGGGCAGGGGTCTCGCGCCGAGTTGACCGCGAGTTGACCGCGTGGCCGGCTGGCCTTTCGCGGCGCGATCGGGCAGAGTGCCGCGACCCCTGCACGAGTGATCCCATGACCCGTTTCCTGCCTGCCTTCGCCCTGATCCTGGCCGCGCTGCCCGCGGGCGCCGAGGACCGGATGAGCGCGACCGAGTTCGAAGCCTACACGACCGGGCAGACGCTGACCTTCAGCTTCATGGGCGTGCCCTACGGGGTCGAGCAGTATCTTCCCGGCCGGCGCGTGATCTGGGCCTTCATTGGCGAGGAATGCCAGAATGGCGTCTGGTATGAGGAGGCGGGCAACATCTGCTTCGTCTACGACCATTCGCCGATCGAGCCGCAATGCTGGAGCTTCTGGCGCAGCGACGAGGGCCTGCGCGCGGTCTTCGCCGGCGAGGGCTCGGCGACCGAACTCTACGAGGTCCAGCGCTCGCGCGAGCCCCTGGTCTGCTACGGGGATCCCGACGCCGGCGTCTGAGCGCTGATGAGGCGGATTTCCGGTTCCGGCACCGCCGACGATCTGCTATCGATGACGACAAGAGCCACAAGAGCTTGGAGCGAGGCATGGGACAGGCGCGACCGCGAGAGCGGATCCAGTATTTCGTCGAGGGCGGGCATCGGCTGACCGGGGTGATCACGCCCTCGGGCAACAAGAACGCGGCGCTGCCGATCGTGGCGGCGGCGCTCCTGACCGACCAGAGGGTGCATCTGTCGAACGTACCGCGCATCCGCGATGTCGAGGCGCTGGTCGAGCTGATCCAGTCGGTCGGTGCCGAGGCGCGCTGGCTTTCAAGCAACGAGCTGGAAATCACCGCGCGGGATCTCAGACCCGCCGACCTCGACCCCGACCTTTGCGCGCGCATCCGGGCCTCGATCCTGCTGGCGGGGCCGATGCTGGCGCGCTGCGGCGAGCTGGTGCTGCCACCGCCCGGGGGAGACGTGATCGGCCGGCGGCGGGTGGACACGCATTTCCTGGCACTGAAGCAGCTGGGTGCCGAGATCGGCGTGAACGGCGCCTATGTGTTCAATGCCCCGAAGCTGCGCGGCGCGGATGTGTTCATGGACGAACCCTCGGTCACGGCGACCGAGAACGCGCTCTGTGCCGCCGTTGCCGCCGAGGGGGTGACCATCCTGCGCAACTGCGCGTCGGAGCCGCATGTGCAGGATCTCGCCCGCTTCCTGACGGCGATGGGGGCGGTGATCGAGGGCGTGGGCACCAACACGATGACGATCCACGGCGGCAAGCCGCTGACGGGCTGCAGCCATCGGATCGGGCCGGACCATATCGAGGTCGGCTCGCTCATCGGGCTCGCGGCGGTGACCAATTCCGACCTGACCATCCGGAACGCCGGGGTCGAGCATCTGCGTTCGACGCTGATGAACTTCGCCCGGCTGGGCATCCGGCCCGAGGTGGCGGGCGACGACCTGGTGATCCGGGCGGGGCAGGAGATGAAGATCGAGCCCGATTTCGGCGGCCATATCCCGAAGATCGAGGACCAGCCCTGGCCCGCCTTCCCGGCCGACACGATGTCGATCGCGATCGTCACCGCGACGCAATGCGACGGCGTCGTGCTGATGTTCGAGAAGATGTTTGAGTCCCGGATGTTCTTCGTCGACAAGCTGATCGCGATGGGGGCGCGGATCGTGCTGTGCGACCCGCACCGGGCGATCGTCGCGGGCCCGTCGAAGCTGCGGGGCGCGCGGCTGGAAAGCCCCGATATCCGCGCCGGGATGGCGATGCTGATCGCCGCGATGTGCGCCGAGGGCGAGAGCATCATCAACAACGCCCAGCAGATCGAGCGCGGCTACGAGCGCATCGACGAACGCCTCAATGCGCTGGGGGCGCGGATCGCGCGGGTGCCGGCGCGGGCGTGAACCGCCGCCGCGCTCCGGTCGAAAGAGACGTCCGCCTGCCGATGCGCAAATTTGCGCATTCTGGCAAACCCTAGAAATCAGGCGATAAATCCTGACAAGGAAACCGTTTGTTAACCGCCATCCAGGGCGGTTCGGGGCGCTGTCCCGGCTAGGCCCTCAGACCCGCTTCGGGGGTGAAGATCACCCGCCGGTCCTCGTGGAAATCCTGCAGGTCCATCGGCCAGGTGGCACGCGGCCAGCGCAGCTCCATCTTGCCCAGCCGCGGCCGGTAGACGGCGGTGTAGAGCGTGCCGAAACCCTGCGCGAAGGCCGAGGAATAGAGCGGCGCCCGCAGGAAGGCGCCGATGAACTTCTCCTGCGGCTCGACATGCAGGGTCAGGCGCTGGAGGAGGAATCGCTCGCGCTCGACCGTCGCGGTGAAGCGCGCGTGGCTGTCCCATTCGACCTTGTCCTGGTGGTTCGTGGCGACCGCGGCATGGGTCACCCGCGCCGGCCGGTCCGGCGCCATCATCACCGTGCGGAAGTTCCGCTGCCGGTCGACGACGGTGACGTTGTAGCTCATATGCGTGGGCAGGCGCGCCAGCGCGATGCCGGCCTCGGTCGCCGTCTCGCAGGTCTGCAGCACGTAGCGCAGGATCAGCGGCACGCCGAAGCCGTCGCCCACCACCCGCCTTCCGCCGAAGGTGAGCGACATCGCGAGACCCGCGTCGTTCATCCCGTCGACGAGCCCCCAGAGCCCGTCGGAGGTGCCCAGCACCTTGCGCCCCTGCCAGCCGGTGCGCATCACCAGCGCGTCGAAGGCGAGCGGGTGGTAGTCGTAGTTGCGCACCAGCACCGGCTCCTTGCCCGGCCAGATCGCCTGGCTGCAACCCGAGAGATAGGGCGGCGGGCGGTAGAAGCTGAGGAACCGCGCCGCGTGATCGCCGCCGCCGGCAAGCTCGCACAGCCGGTCGTAGAGCGGCACGATCTCGGGCATGTAGGTCTCGAGCGCCTTGCGGCTTTCCCAGTAGGTCGGGCGCGCATCCTCGCCCTCGCGCAGCCACCAGCGATGGTAGTCGGGCCAGAACTCGGCAAAGAGCCCGGCCCATTTCGGGCCGGGCTCCATCTCGTCGATGGCGCGCCAGACGAGCTGCATCTGCCTCAGAGGATCTTGAAGGCCGGATCCGCCAGCGCCGGACCGGCCGCGGCCATCGGCAGGGGTTTGGCGGAAACGCCCTGCTTGATTCCGTGAATCCACTTCTTCGCACGCTCGTTGAGCTGGAAGCCTGCCGTCATCGACCGGCCGCGGGTGACCAAGATGCCGATATCGGCGCCCTCGTAGCGGTAGTCGCCGGGCCGCAGGATGCGCAGGAAGAAGGCCTCGTTCTCGGACTCGACGGCGCGGCGATGGTAGTCGAACCGGTCGAAGACGACGCGCCCGTCCTCGAGCATCCGGTAGATGCCGGTTTCGGGCACGTCCGTGCAGATGTCGACCGAATCCTCGGTATGCTTGATCA
>SLPP01000345.1 GCA_007131945.1 Paracoccaceae bacterium
GCAGGTCGCGCGTGTCGGGCCCGGTGACGACCGGACCGGCGCGCAGCCAGCCGGTCACGCGCGTCTCGGGCTCGGGCCGTTCGACATAGAACGGCCGGTCGGCATGGATCGCGACCGGCCCGCTCATCCCCGCGCCGGGAAGCAGGGCGAAGACGAGGGCGAGCGCCCCCGCCATGCTCCGCGGCCAGCGGCAATGCGCCAAACCGGCCCGCGAGGGGCCCGTTCCCGCGCGTCGGCGGTCCGGCTCATCGGCCGACACGCGCCGCCCAGTAGACGACCTGTGACGCGGTCCGCACGCGGAACCCCTGGATGCGCAGCGTCCATGTGCCCGGGGCAAGGTTGCCCCCAACCTGCGCGCGTTCGAAGACGCTGTTCCAGGAATAGCCCCGCGCCCGCTCGGTCCCGCCGGGATCGAACAGGAAGAGGTCGATGACGTTGTGCTCCTGCGCCGCCGTCTCGGGCCACCAGAGCGCGCCGCCGAAGCCCCGCCTGCCGGTGCCGACGTTGATCGGGATGTTGATCGTGGCGCCGTCGGTGATCACGACCTTGCCCCAGTGGGCGGTGCCGCCGGTGCCCATACGCAGCCGACCCGCGCCTTCGGTGTTGTTGTACGGCCAGGGGTTCTGGCCCCAGAGGATCATCAGCGCATAGGTCTGCCCGTTGTCGTAGCTGCCGAACTGGCGCAGCCAGTTGCGCCCCAGCATCGCCGCCGCCGACGCGTATGGGGTTGCGCCGCTGGTGCCGCCATAGACCGCCAGCGCATTGTCGCCCGATCCGTGCGCGGTCTCGCTGCGCGTCGGGGTCTGGATGTCAGGCTTGAAGCGGCCGTCGGTCGCCGGCCCGCGGCCCTGGGAGACGTATTGCTCCTCGTCATCGGTGAAGAAGGCGCCGACGCCCAGCACCTTGTGCGCGATCGCCGGCGAGCGCACGGTTGCCGCTTCCGGTCCGAAATTGCCGTTCGCCGAGACGAAGATCGCGCCCGCGTCATAGGCCGCATCGGCGGCGGTGGCGATGGTCCCGGTCTCGGGTTCGTTGGCCTGCAACTCGCCCACCAGCACCTTGTCGAACACCGCGACGGCGCGCTCGATCGCGCGGACGGTGGCGGTCGTGTTGAGCCCGTTCGCGGTGTAGATCCGCCAGCTGTCGACGCGGATCGCCGTGACACCGCGGAACCGGTTGCCGCGGTTCGCATTGCCCGACAGGATCCCCATGCTGCGCGTGCCGTGGCTGGGTGGCCAGACGTCGGAGCAGTCGTAGCCCGGGTTGTTCGTCTGGTTGCAGTTCGGCCCGCCGTTCACGCAGTCGCGGCAGAAGGCGATCCGGTTGGGATCATTGAACATCGTGTGCGTCGTGCGCACCCCGGTGTCCAGAAGGCCGATCCAGGGGTTGGTCAGGCCCAGGTTGAAATAGGGGTCGGAATTGATGTGGCTGCGCGCGACGATCGCATCGTTGTCCGGATTGCCGTCCTGCGGCGGATCCTCGCCGCCGAACACCGGCTGCAGGAACGCGACCGAGCGGTTGCGCGAGAGCCGGGTGATCTCGGTCTGCGACAGTTCGATGACGAAACTGTTGGTGATCCAGAAATGCTCGATCACCTTGCGCTCGCGGGACAGTCCCAGCCTTTCGAGCATCGCGAGCTGGTTGCGGCGCCGCCGCTCGGCCAGCTCGGCAAAGACCGAATCCAGCCGCGCGACCTGTTCCTCGCGGCGGGCGTCCTCGTCGAGATCGGGCAAGAGCGGGATGCGCACCCCGTCGTCGACGGCGAGAGACACCACGACCTCGAACCGCTCACCGCGCTTCCCGCGCTCCATCAGGTCGCGCAGATGGGTGCTGATCTTGCCTGGCGCGCGCGGCACCCGCTCGGGCCGGCGTTCGGGGCGTTCGAAACGCTGCATGGTGTAGGCCTTGCCGTCGAGCTGGGTCCGGTTCAGCCGCGCCTTGGCCGAGTCGTCCTCGAACTCGGCCTCGTGAACGACGAAGGGCGGATCGACCCGAACGCCGAGCGGGTTGTGATAGTCGCCCGCGATCGTGCCCTTGCCGATCTGGTCGACCAGTCGCCGCATCTCGCGCGAGAGCGCGTCGGGCTTCAGTTCAAAGGGTGGGGTGATGGTCATGACATGTCTCCGATGAAGGATTTGTGGCCGGCGGTAAACACCGCAGCACTCGCGACGAACGCGGTCGGAAGAAACGATCCGGGAACAAGGCGAGGAAAAAAACAATTTAATTATAGATGGATAACAGATTCCGGGCGATCTGTCAAAGCGGGTCTTTCCGGGCTTTCGGCGGTCGCTTCGGCCGGGGGATCGACCCGGCGGCACCGCCGCGCCCGCACGCCGACCGGGGCCGGCGGCAGCCGGCCGGGCGGGCCACGTTCCGGGGGCGGCGTCGAACATCGGGAAGGTGATCCCGATCCAATGCTGATTGACACGCGCGCCTGTTTCTGCAGGTTCATTGGCCCGACATGCAGCACTTCTCCCTGCTCGATCTCTCCCCAGTCGCCGAAGGCGCGAGCGTCGCCGCGGCGCTCGCCAATACACGCGATCTGGCGCAGCATGCCGAGGCGCTGGGCTATCATCGATTCTGGCTTGCCGAGCACCACAACATGCCCGGCATCGCCAGCGCCGCCACCGCCGTGCTGATCGGCCATGTGGCCGCGGCGACCGAGCGCATCCGTGTCGGCGCCGGCGGGATCATGCTGCCGAACCATTCGCCGCTCATGGTGGCCGAACAGTTCGGCACGATGGCGACGCTCTACCCGGACCGGATCGATCTCGGCCTCGGCCGCGCGCCCGGCACCGACCCGGCCACGGCCCGCGCCTTGCGCCGGCACATGGTGCAGGAGGACCGCTTCCCCGAGGATGTTGTCGAGCTGCTCGCCTATCTCGACGACATGCCGGAAAGCGCGCCGGTGCGGGCGATTCCGGGCATGGGGACAAAGGTGCCGGTCTGGATCCTCGGCTCCAGCCTCTACGGCGCGCAGCTCGCCGCCTATCTGGGCCTGCCCTATGCCTTCGCGTCGCATTTCGCGCCGATGATGCTCGAGCAGGCCCTGGAGATCTACCGGCGCGAGTTCCGTGCCTCGAAATGGCTGGCACGGCCGCATGCGATGATCGCCGCCGGGGTCTGCGCGGCCGAGACCGACGACGAGGCGCGGTTCCTGCGCTCCTCGCAACTGCTCGCCTTCGCCCGGCTGCGCAGCGGCCGGCCCGGCAGGCTGCCGCGGCCACGCAGCGATCTCTCGCGGGAAGTGCCGCCGCCGGTCATGGCCCAGGTCGAGCAGGCGCTGTCGGTTTCGGCCACCGGTTCGCCGGAGACCGTCGAACGCCAGCTTGCGGCACTGATCCGCCGCTACCGACCGGACGAGGTGATGATCACCGGCATGATCCATGACCACAGGGCGCGCCTCGACTCGGTCGCGATCGCCGCCCGGGTTCTCGCAACGCTGACCACGCCCGCCGCCGCGTGATGGCGGGCTAGTATTTCAACCCCGTATCGCAGAGCACGGTGGCGACCGTGGCACCGGGCTTCAGCCGGCCGGAGCCGAGCAGCCGCGCCGCGGCGCAGACATTGGCCGCCGAGGAGAAGCCGA
>SLPP01000067.1 GCA_007131945.1 Paracoccaceae bacterium
CGCGGCGCGCAAGCCGGACGCCGCGCTCGACCGGGCGCCGCCGAAGCCGGCCGAGCGCGGCGCGCAAGCCGGACGCCGCGCTCGACCGGGCGCCGCCGAAGCCGGCCGCCCCGATCGAGCCGATCGTGCCCGCCTCGCGCCCGCCGTCGAGCGAGAAGGAAAAGGCGCGCGAGGCCGAGGCGCTGACGATCTTCGGCGCCCGCTCGGGCACGACGGGCGAGCGCGATTTCGCACGGCGCGGGCTGGTGCTGACCGGCGGGCTTCTGCTGCTGCTCGTCGCGTTCGGCGTCTGGTTCGCCTATTTCTCGACCGCGCCCGAGCGCGATGTTGCCGCGGCGCCGACCGCGGAGGAGGCGACGACCGCGGTCGCGCCGGCCGATCCGGTCACCGCGCCGCCGCCGCTCGCCGAGGCCGAGCCGGCCGCACCCCCGCCGGGGGAAGAGATTGCCGCCCCGATGCCGGCGGAAACCGCGACCATCGAGGCTCCGCCTGCCGAAGCTCCGACCGCCGAGGCCCCCACCGCCGATGCCCGGATGGAGGCGCTGGTCGAGGAAGCGCTGCGCCAGGGCGAACCCGTCGAACGGTTCCCCGATCCCGAGATCGCCGGCGAGGCGGAACCGGGCACGCCGGCCGAGAGCCTCGCCACCCCGGCCGAGCGGCTGGCCCTGCCCGGCCCGCTGGAGCGGCCGCTGATCGACCTGCCGAGGCTCGTCGGCCTGCCGCCGCCGCCGCCCTTCGGTACCGAGATGGAACTCGGCGCGGACGGGCTGATCGTCGCCACCCCCGACGGCGCCATGACGCCCGAGGGCGTGACCGTCTTCGCACGCCCGCCGAGCGAGGTGCCGCCGCCGCGTCCGGCAGTCGCGCCGGCCCAACCCGAACCCGCGCCCGAACTCGCGCCCGAGCCCGGGGCCCCGGTCGAGGATGACGCCTCGGCCGCCGACGCGGTCGAACCCGGACCGGTCGAGGAAGCCTCGTTCCCCGCCTTCAACCTCGAATTCGAGGTGACCCCGGGCGCCGACCCGGCGCTGGCCGATTTCCGGCCCGTGGCCCGTCCGCGGACGGTTACCGCCCCCGACACCGACCCCGGCCCCGGCGCCGCGCCGCTGCCGGCCCCGGAACCCGCGGCCGACGAGGGCGCGACCAGCGTCGCCGCCCCGGAAAGCGGGGACCAGTCGCAGGTCGACGCCGCGCCCGGCGCCATCGCGCTGGCCGCGCTGCGTCCCAGCCCGCGCCCGGCAAGCCTGATCGAAAGCGCCTCGGCGGCCGAAGCGGAGGCGCCGGCGCCGCCCGAGCTCGACCTCTCCTCTGCGACCCCGCAGGCCGTCGCCCGTTCGCTCAGGCCCAGCAGCCGCCCGCAGGACTTCGCGACTACCGTGCAGCGCGCGCTCGCCGCCGCCGCGCGCCGCCAGCAGCAACCCAGCCAGCAAGCCGCGGCGCAACCCCAGGCCGCGCCGCCGCAGGCGGCCGCACCACCGCAGGCGGCCGCGGCGCAGCCACAGATCCCGAGCTCCGCCTCGGTCGCCGAGACCGCCACCGAACGCCGTGCGATCAACCTGCGCCGGGTGAACCTGATCGGCGTCTTCGGCTCGCAGTCGAACCGCCGTGCCCTGGTGCGGATGCCGAACGGTCAGGTCGTGCGGGTGCAGGTCGGCGACGCGCTCGATGGCGGTCGCGTCTCGGCGATCGGCGAGACGGAGCTGCGCTACGTGCGCGGCGGCCGGAACCAGGTGCTGCGCATCGGCCAGAGCGGCTGACCCGCCCGTCGCGGCGACGGCATCCGGCGTTGCCCTCGAACCCGCCGCCCGATATGGTGCGCGCCCGGAGACGAGCCCACGGGACTGCCGACGAGGTCAGGATGTCACTGCGCGCACACCTAGCGAGCGAACTCAAGCAAGCCACCAGGGACCGGGACGCGCTGCGGCTCTCGACCCTGCGCCTGATCCACGCGACGATCAAGGACCGCGAGATCGCCCGGCGTGGCGACGACGACGCGCAGGAATTGTCGGAGGCCGACATCGTCGCGATTCTCACCCGGATGGTGAAGCAGCGCCAGGAAAGCGCCCGCGCCTTCGAGGAGGGCGGACGGATGGAACTGGCCGAGCAGGAACGCGCCGAGATCGCGATCCTCGAGGAATTCCTTCCCCGCCAGATGTCCGAGGCCGAGATCCACGAGGCGATCGAGGACGCGATCGAGGCGACGGGGGCGGCGTCGATCCGCGACATGGGCCGGGTCATCGCCGCGCTGAAAGAGCGCTACACGGGCCAGATGGATTTCGGCAAGGTCGGCCCGATGGTGCGCGCGCGCCTCGGCTGACCCCGCTCGATCCGGCGCGCTCAACCGGGCTCGCGCAGCCGGTGCAGGATCCGCGACAGCTCGTCATGCAGCGCGATCCGCTCCTCGGGCGTCAGGAACGCGCCAAGCTCGACCGCACGGCCGCCGCCGGTCAGCGTCAGGTACTGATCGACCGGCCCGCCTTCCGCAGTCAGGTGCAACCTGATCCAGTGCGGGTCCGCCTGCCATTCCCGGACCCCGCCGCGCGACTCCACCCGGCGCAGGAACACCCGCTCGCGGGTGAGGTCCATCTCCTCGAGGATCTGCCGGTCGCGCCAGTTCCGGCGGATCGCGTACCATAGCCCCCCGAGTACGAGAGCGGCGAATGGCAGGACGCCCCAGAGCGCGGCCCGACCCAGCATCGCCAGCAGCGGCAGCGCCAGCACCGTCGCCATGAACGCGATGACCACCGCGAAGCCGCGCTCGGCAAGCGCGTTGTGCGGCCAGAGCCGCAGCTGCCAGTGTCGTGGTTCAGAGGCGGTGACCCGGTAAGGCATGGCGCAAGGATAGCCCCGCCGCAACGGAACGAAAGCCCCATCCGGCGGATCCCCTGCGCGTTCGGATCGCGATCCTCGACGCTCCGATCGGAACGCCGGGGAAATGCCGGGGCATCGCGCCCGTCCCGCGCGCCCGCGACACGCGCTTCGACGCCGGCCTGACCCGAGGTTTCACCCGTCCGCCGGCACGGGTATCGTTGAGCCAGCCCGGAAAGAGAAGGACCCGAGAGCGCCCCGTTCGCTCCGGCAGCGCGCCCGGTTTCCCGGAACCGCTCCGGCGCGGTCGGCAACCACCGCAATGGCCCCGGACGGGTGAAACGCCCGCAAACCGTCCTGCGCCTGTCCTGCGCCTGGCCGACGCTTGGCCTGCGCGACGCTGCACGACACGGGTCTGGTTGCGGGCGGCCGGATCGATCCGCCGGACGCCTCCCTTGCAAGGATCGTCCCATGTCACACCAAGCCATTCCCGCCCGCGCCCGGATTCTACGGGGCCATGTCGGCCTCGGCAAGGCACGCCTGGAGACGTTGTGCATGCTGGTCGTGGGCGTGATCGGTGCGCGCAGCGTCAACCTCGGTCACATCGCCACCGCGGCTGGCAGGGATGTCCTGATCGCCCCGACCCATCGGCGGTTGCAGCGGTTCCTCCGGCACGTGGACCTCGGCCCGGACCGGACGGCGCCGATCATCGCCCGGCTGACCGGGTCGGAAGCGGCCAGGTTCCTCGCGCTCGACCGCACGGCC
>SLPP01000098.1 GCA_007131945.1 Paracoccaceae bacterium
GGACGACGACATGGGCCGCATCGACCACGGCACGATGATGTACAAGGCGGTGAAGCAAGGCTTCGTGGATGCGGCGCATTCGGTGCAGGTCGGCATCCGGACGGTCTGCGACGACTTCCTGGGCGTCAACGTCATCGACGCGCCCGAGGCGCATCGGGCGGGTCCGGACGCGGTCGCGGCGCGCATCCGCGAGATCGTCGGCGACGGCCCCTGCTACCTGACCTTCGACATCGACGCGCTCGACCCCGCCTTCGCGCCGGGGACCGGCACACCGGTCTGGGGCGGGCTGGCGAGCTGGCAGGCAGCGGCGATCCTGCGCGGGCTCGCCGGCATCGACCTGAAAGGCGGCGACGTGGTCGAGGTCTCGCCGCCCTACGACACGACCGGGGCGACGGCGGTCGCCGGGGCGCATGTGGCGACGGAGATCCTGTGCCTCTACGCCTGGACGCGACGCCTGGACGCGACGTCGGGGGTGACGGCGAGGGGGTGACCACGGGCTCCCGCCGCGCGTCGCGCTGAACCTTCGGTTCAACGCTCCTTGCGTTGGGCCGGGCTCGGGCGCTGCCGCGCCCGAGCCTGACTTGGGTTACTCGGGCGCTGCCGCCCCCGTCGCCTTGGCGGGCGCCGCCCCCGCGATCGGCCGGCAGCCCGAGGGGCTCTGGTCATCGCCGCGCCCGGCCGCTAGCCTGACGGACGCGGCGCGGGAGGGGTGGAGATGAGCGAGGTACAGGACTGGCAGGGCGCGGTCGCGGGCCGGGCGGTGATGATCACCGGGGCGAGCCGCGGGATCGGCGCGGCGGCGGCGCGGCTCTTCGCCGAGAAGGGGGCGCGGCTGGGCCTCGCCGGGCGGCCGGGCGACGAACTCAAGGCGGTGGCGACGGAGACCGGCGCGGTGCTGCTGCCCTGCGATGTCGCCGACCATGCCCAGGTCGCGGCGGCGGTCGAGGCGATGACGGACCGGTTCGGGGCGCTCGACGTGCTGATCAACAATGCCGGGGTGATCGACCCGATCGCGCGGATCGAAACCGCCGATCCCGGCGCCTGGTCGAGGCAGATCGACGTCAACCTGAAGGGCGTCTTCCACGGCATGCGCGCCGCCCTGCCGGTGATGCGCGCGGCCGGCGCCGGCACCATCATCACGGTGGGCTCGGGCGCGGCCTACAACCCGCTCGAGGGCTGGAACGGCTATTGCGCCTCGAAGGCGGGGGCGCTGATGCTGACGCGCGCGGCGCATCTGGAGGCGGGGGACGTGGTGCGCGTCCTCAGCCTCTCGCCCGGCACGGTGGCGACGGGGATGCAGGCGACGATCCGCGCCTCGGGCGTCAACCCGGTGAGCCAAATCGACTGGTCGGTGCATGTCCCGCCGGAATGGCCGGCGCGGGCGCTGCTGTGGATGTGCAGCGCCGATGCCGACGACTGGCGCGGGGCCGAGGTGTCGCTGCGCGAGGCGGCGATCCGCGCGCGGCTGGGGCTGCCGGCATGATCCGCCGCGAGGTCGACGGCGCGCTCTGGACGCTGGTGCTGGACCGGCCCGAGAAGGCGAATTCGCTGACCCGCGCCATGCTGGGCGAGCTGCTCGGGCATCTGATCGAGGCGAAGGGCGCGGCGAAGGCGGTGATCCTGACCGGCGCGGGCCGCGTGTTCAGCGCCGGGGCGGACCTGGAGGAGGCGCGCGCCGGGCTCGCCACCGACCCGGTCTGGGAGGCGCTGTCGGCGCAGCTGGCCGGGATGCCCTGCCTGACGATCGCGGCGCTGAACGGCACGCTCGCCGGCGGCGCCTTCGGCATGGCGCTGGCCTGCGACATCCGGCTCGCCGTCCCCGGGGCGCGGTTCTTCTATCCGGTGATGAAGCTCGGCTACCTGCCGCAGCTCTCGGATCCGGGCCGCCTTGTGGCGCTGGTGGGGCCCGGCCGGGCGCGGGTCCTGCTGATGGGCGGGGCGAGGATCGAGGCCGAGGAGGCGCTGGCCTGGGGGCTGGTCGACCGGCTCTGCCCGCCCGAGGCGCTGCTCGACGCCGCGCGCGATCTTGCCGCCGATGCCTGCGTCGCGCCCGAGGGCCATGCCGGGCGGATCAAGGCGATGATCCCGCGCACATGGTCGCAGGGCTGAGGCGACGATTGCGCTTCCGGCGTCGCGCCGGGGTTGCTAGGGTGCGATCATGTCCGCGCTGCGTTCCCTGTCGCTGATCGCGCTCGTCCTTGCGCTGACCGTGGCCAGCGTGACGATGGCCGTGGCACGGCATCAGGCGCGCGCGGTGGACGAGGTGGTGCTCTGCACCGGCTACGGCATGGTCACGGTCGCCATCGATGCCGAGGGCCGGCCGACCGACGCGATGGCGCCCTGTCCGGACTGCATCCTCAGCCTCGTCGCGCTCGGCCCCGACGGGCCGGGGGTGCTTGGCCCGCCGCGGCGGCTGGATGCGATCCGCCATGCGCTGCGCGACCTTCCGGCGCCGCGATCCGGCGCGCCTGTCTTCCGCCACGCGCGGGCGCCGCCGGTCGCGGCCTGATCCGACCACAGCTTCAGATCACCCATCCAAGACAGGAGGAACGCATGTTCCGCACCCTTTCCCTTGCCGCCGCGGCGGCGCTCGTCTCGCTGCCCGCGCTCGCCTGCGAGGGCGTCACCGTCAGCGACCCCTTCGCCCGCGCCTCGACCATCATGGCGCAGTCGGGGGCCGCGTTCATGATCCTGACCAACACCGGCAGCGAGGACTGCCGGGTCGTCGGCGCGCGCTCGGACATCTCGAACCGGGTCGAGCTGCATACCCATCTCGAGGACGACCAGGGCGTGATGCGCATGGTCGAGATCGAGGGCGGATTCGTCGTTCCCGCGGGCGGCGAGTACCTGCTCGAGCGCGGCGGCGATCACGTCATGTTCCTCGGCCTCAACCGGCCGATGGCGCAGGGCGACACGATCAGCGTGACGCTGGTCTTCGAGGATGGCGGCGAGCTCGAGTTCGAGGTGCCGGTGGACATGGAGCGCATGGGCGCGCATGGCCACGGTCATTCGCACGGCCACGGGAACTGAGCCGGCGGCGGTCCGGCCGGCTCAGCCGGCCGGACGCAGCCGCCGCAGCACGGGGCCGCCGCCCGCGGCCTCGATCCGCGCGGTGGCCTCGGCGAGGGGCTCCTCCACCACCGCCATGTGATGCGCGTTGGCATGCACGATCCGGTCGGGCGCGCTGACCATCGCGACATGCCCTTTCCAGAAGACCAGATCGCCCGGCCGCTCCTGCCCCGGCGGCGGGTCGGTGCCCGGCATCTCGCGCTGCAGGTCGCTGTCGGGCGGGCAGGGAAGGCCGCAGGCGGCGCGCGCGATCTGCACGAGCCCGGAACAGTCGAGCCCGGCATGGCCGTTGCCGCCCCAGAGATAGGGCGTGCCGAGAAAGCCGCGCGCCACCGCCACCGGATCGGCCAGCCGGTCGCCGAGCGGGCGCAGGTGGCGACCATAGATCCAGCCGTCCGGCGTGCGGGCGAAGCCGCGCTCCGCTCCCTCGACGGTGACGCGCGCGCCCATCGAGAGCGCGGCGATCTCGCGCCGCTTCAGCTCGGGGGCGGGATA
>SLPP01000315.1 GCA_007131945.1 Paracoccaceae bacterium
CGCACGAGATGCTCGGGCCCGGCCCCAGCCTCGCGAAGGATCGCCACGATGTTCCTCAGTGCCTGCTCGGCCTGCTCGGCGAAATCGTCGCTACGGAAGGTCTCGGTCTCGTCCCAGCCGACCTGGCCGGCGACGAAGATCATCTGCCCGCGCGCGGCGATGCCGTTCGCGTAGCCCTTCGGGCGCGGCCAGTCGGGGGGCTGGAGGACCTGCATCGCGGCACTCACAGCGGCTCGTTCGGCGGGTCGGGATCCTCGACCGGCGCCGGCGCCTCGGGGCCGAGCCTCGCGATCTCCTTCTCGACGAGGCGGACATGCTCGGCCTCCTCCTCGGCGAATTCCGCCGCCCAGCGGCGCATCTCGGGGTCCTTCGCCACCGCCGCGATGCGGCCGAAGAAGTCGAAGGCGCGCTTCTCGGCGGCAAGCGCCAGTTCCAGCGCCTCGCGCACGCTGATCGTGTAGCGTACCTCGGCGTAATCGACCGCCTCGGGGCTCTCCGCGCCCTGCCACTTGTAGTCCCAGGGCTTGATGTCGGGCAGCGGCATGCAGGCCATCCGCTCGCGGATCTCCTGCGCATGCTCGGCCTCGTGGCCGGCAAACCAGCGGAAGAGCCGCGCGATCTCGTGGTTGTGGTGGGTCTCCATCTGCTCGGCGAGCGACAGGTAGCGCTCTTCGGCATCCTCCTCGATGCGCAGCGCATGGGCGAGAAGCTCGGGAACCGATTCGATGTCGGCAGCGATGTCGGTGCGGTCTTCGACGGTCTCGGTCATGTCGCGAAACTCCTTTCCAGCGTCTCGACGGGGGCCGGGTCCCGGGTGGCCCGGGCGGTGAGCACCGGCCGGTCGCCGCGATAGAGGATGCCGATGTTGAACCCGTCATCGGTCATGATCCGCCGCGCGGCGCGGGCGGGGTCGTCGGTCGGCTCGACCGGGGCGGGGTGGACCTGCGACTTCCACTCGGCCTGTTCGGGGCGGAAGGTGACGCAGGGGCTGAGCACCTGCACGAAGGAAAAGCCCGGATGCATCACCGCTTCGTGCAGGATGCGCGCGGTCTCGTTCGGCTGGCCGGAAAACGCCCGCGCGACGAAATTCGCGCCCGAGGCGAGCGCAATCACCAGCGGGTGGAAGGGCCGGATGCCGGTGCCGCCGGGGGCGAGCGCGCTGTCCCATTCCGGGTCGGTCGTCGGCGAGGGCTGGCCCTTGGTCATGCCGTAGACCTGGTTGTCCATCACCACATAGGTGAGATCGACGTTGCGCCGGCAGGCATGCAGGAAATGGTTGCCGCCGATCGAGAAGCCGTCGCCGTCGCCGCTCATCACCAGCACCGTCAGGTCCGGCCGCGCGATCTTCAGACCCGTCCCCAGCGCCAGCGCCCGTCCGTGCACGCCGTGGAACCCGTAGCAGTTGGTATAGGCCGGGATGCGCGAGGAGCAGCCGATGCCCGAGATGACGGCGACATCCTCGGGCGGCGTGCCCGAGGCGGCGAGCATCCGGGTTAGCGCCAGCAGCACGTGGTAGTCGCCGCAGCCGGGGCACCAGACGGGTTTCACCTCGGACTTGTAATCCGACGCCTTGCGCTTGATCGTCGCTTGCTCGTTCATGACTGGCTCCATTCCATCACGGCGGCCTCGATCTCGCCGGGCCGGATCGGCAGCGGGCCGGGGCGGCGCAGGCTGCGGGGCGCGCCGGCCAGCAATCCGGCGCTGCGCAGGTAGTTCAGGAACTGCCCCGAATGCGTCTGCTCGACGACCAGCACCCGGCGGTCGCCGATCACCTCGGCCAGCGCCTCGGCCTTCAACGGCGCGATCAGGCGCAGCGCCACGAGCCGCACCGGCCGGCCGGCGGCGGCGAGCCGGGCGGCGGCTTCGCGCGCCGCGCCGGTCAACGAACCCCAGCACAGAAGCACGGTGTCGCCCTCGCCCTCGACCTCGGCCCAGAGGCTGCCGTACTCGGCCTCGAGAAGCTTGCGCTGACGCTTGTCGAGCTGGTTGCGGTGGTCGCCCGCCTTGCTCGACGGCAGGCCGCTCTCGGCATGGGTGAGGCCATCCGCCGTGTACTGCCCGCCGGCCGTGCCCGGCAACGCCATCGGCGAAATGCAGTCCTGCGTCAGCTCGTAGCGCCGGTAGCCCTCGATCGTTCGGGGCAGGGTCTTGCGCTGCGTCGCGAAAACCGCCGGGTCGGGCGGGGCGATCACCGCGCTGCTCTGGCCGAGGAACTGGTCCGACAGCAGCACCGCCGGGCATTGCAGCGTCTCGGCCAGGTGCACCGCCCAGCCGGCGGTGAAACGGCAGTCGCCGACCGAAAGCGGCGCGAGCACCAGATGCGGCGCGTCGCCGTGGCAGCCGAGCGTGGCGATGTTGAGATCCGACTGTTCGGATTTCGTCGGGATCCCGGTCGAGGGACCGCCGCGCATCACGTCGACGACGACGATGGGCACTTCCGAGGCGACGGCGAGGCCGAGCGATTCAATCATCAGCGCCAGCCCGGGGCCGGAGGTGGCGGTGATCGCGGGCACGCCGCCGAAGGAGGCGCCGATGATCATGTTGATGGACGCCAGCTCGTCCTCGGCCTGCACCAGCACGCCGCCGACCTTGCGCAAGGCCGGGGCGAGCCATTCCAGAACCTCGGTCGCCGGCGTGATCGGATAGGCGGCGGCGAAGCGCACGCCACCCTCGACCGCGCCGAGGCCCGTCGCCTCGTTGCCGGTGATCCGCCAGCGCTGTCCGCGCGGATCGGCGGGCAGGGGCAGCGGGAAACGGCGCGGCAGCTTCCCGGCCTCGTCGAGGCCAAGCGCGCAGGCGGCGCGGCTGGCCGCCACCGCATCCGCGCCCTTCGGCCCGATGCGGCGCTCGATCAGCCCGTCAAGCTCCTCGGCCGTGAGCCCGATCAGCCCGGCGGCGAGGCCGAGCGCCACCATGTTCTCGCGTCCGCCCGGCACGGTCGCGGCGAGGTCCGAAAGCGCGACGTTCACGACCGCCGCGCCCGAGCGGGTCAGCGCCGGCGGCGGCGGTGCCTCGGTGCCGGCCCTCGTGCCCTCGCCGGGTTTGCCGGGATCGCCGATCAGCAGGCTGCCGGCGTCGAGCGCGATCTCGTCGGCGAAACGGTCGGCGCGGCGCCAGTCTATAGCCACGACCGCGTCGAACCGGTCGGCCATGCATTCGACCGGGCGGGTGGCGAGGCGCAGGAAGGCCGCCGCCTCGCCGCCGCGGATCTGCGGTCCGACCGAGCGGGTCATCATCCCGTAGAGCCCGCGCCGCGCCGCTGCCTCCAGGAGCAGCCCGCCGGTGGTCAGCGCGCCGGCGCCGCCCGAGCCGAGGATGGCGAGGCTCACGCTGTCCTCGTCGCGGCCGCGCGTGGCGGCAAAGGCCGCCGGGTCGTCCTGCCGTCCCATCGGGTGCCTCCTCTGGCTTGACCGGCCTTCGTTCGATTTGGGCACCGGCCGGGCTTGACGCTAAATCTGCATTGTGGTACCGATTTACATAATAAGCATCCGCACCGCGCTGTCAATGACCTTCGCAAGTCCCGACAGCACAGCGAAACAAGGAGGGAAGGACG
>SLPP01000324.1 GCA_007131945.1 Paracoccaceae bacterium
CGAGGACGATGCCGGCGCCTACGACCAGAAGGACGCGGCGGGCTTCATCCGGCTGAACGCGTTGCGGCTGAAGCTGATCGCGGCGCGCAACCGGCGGCTGGGCGGCTGAGCCGCCGCCGCCCCTTGACGGGGCGGGTCGCGCATGGCGGGGACGCCCCCGCGGGGTGCGCACGCGTGCGCACTTCTTCAGGGTGTTGTTTCCAAATCAAAAACCGGCGCCGTTAACCACAACGAAACTTTCGGTTCAGCGGCCTTCGGGCGACCGCTCGAGGCAGGTGCGGCCAGACGAGTGGCCGGCCGCACCACCGACCCGCGGGTCAGTTCAGGGTGATCTCGCCGGTCGTTTCGTTCTTGTAGGTACCCGAGGCATCGGCGCCGGCACGGAAGCTTCCGCTGCCGGAAGCGCCGGCATACTTGCCGGTGCCATCAATGATCGCCCACCGGCCCGTGGTCATGCGGTCGGCGTCAATGCCCTCCACGATCCATTCCGAGACCCATGCATCACCGTCGCCATCGACAATATGGCAGTTTCCACGGCCCGATGCTTGTCCCGCATTTATCAGGATCGCGCCGAAACACTGTCCGGCGGCGCCGGCAGCGGGGTGGTCCGGGCCCGCCGGCTCGAACCTGTCATAGGCATTGTTCACATGAATCACGACGAGATTGTGTGCGACCGGATACGGCACTGACGCGGGCGTGAAGATCCATGCGCCAGACGCATCCATGGTCTGAGCAAAGGCGGGTACAGGCAGGAACACGAGAACAGCAGCGAAAATCGATTTCGGTGTCATGGTCGTTCCCTCCGGGGCTTCCGCTCCGACTCGGAGCGGAACGCGCGAGTATATCACGAATCACCGATAAAGCTTCACGCAAAGGCGCGCCGGCGCCCGCCTTCCGGGTCGCCGGAGAGACCTTTCAATCCGGTTAACGGATTCATGAATAAACAATATTTTCGGGTGCTTGCGAGTTTGTGCAAATTTGCACGCCCCCGGTTCCAGCGACAGCCGGCGCCGCCTGGCGTCAGACGCCCAGGCACCAGCGCATGATCGCCTTCTGCGCGTGGAGGCGGTTCTCGGCCTCGTCCCAGACGACGGACTGCGGCCCGTCCATCACCGCGTTCGTCACCTCGTCCTCGCGATGCGCCGGCAGGCAGTGCATGAAGAGCGCATCTCGCTTCGCCGCCGCCATCAGCCGCTCATTGACCTGGTAGGGACGCAGCTGGTTGTGGCGGCGCTCCTTGGTGGACTGGCTGTCATGCATCGAGACCCAGGTGTCGGTGACCACGAGATCGGCCCCTTCGACGGCCGCCATCGGGTCGCGCACGATCTCGACCCGGCTGCCACGCTCGCGGGCGAAGGCGACGAATTCGGGTTCGGGGTCGAGCGGCGGCGGGCCGGTGAAGGTGAAGTCGAAGCCGAACTGCCCGGCGGCGTGCAGGAACGAGGCGCAGACATTGTTGCCGTCGCCCGACCAGACGACCTTGCGGCCCGTGATGGGGCCGCGATGTTCCTCGTAGGTCAGCACGTCGGCCATGATCTGGCAGGGATGGGTGCGGTTCGTCAGCCCGTTGATCACCGGCACGTCGGCGTATTCGGCGAGCTCCTGCAGGACCGACTCCTCGTAGGTGCGGATCATGATCAGGTCGGCATAGCGCGACAGCACGCGCGCGGTGTCGGCGATGGTCTCGCCATGGCCGAGCTGCAGTTCGGCCCCCGACAGCACCATCGTCTGCCCGCCCATCTGCCGGACGCCGACGTCGAAGCTGACGCGGGTGCGGGTCGAGGGCTTCTCGAAGATCAGCGCCACCATCTTGCCGTCAAGCGGCAGCGTGTCGTCGGGCGCCGCCCGTCCGCGACCGTCGCGGGCGGCCTTCATCGCCCGGGCCTGGTCGATCATCGCCCGCAGCGCGGCGCGGTCGGTGGTGTGGATGTCGAGGAAATGGTTCATCGGAAGGGCCTTCTCGGGACCGGGAAGGGAACCGCCCCTCCGCGGGAATGCTGTCGTGAAACGGGGGGCGCCGGGTCAGGCGGTCTCCAGCGCGGCGGCCGCGCGTTCCAGCCGGGTGACGGCCTCGGCGAGGTCGGCATCGGGGATGTTGAGCGCCGGCAGCAGCCGGATGACGTTGTCCGCCGCCGGCACGACCAAGAGCCCCGCCTCGCGCGCGGCGGCGACGAGCTCGGTATTGGGGCGGGCGCATCCGAGGCCCAGCATCAGGCCCGAGCCGCGCACCTCGTGAAAGGCGTCGGGATGCGCGGCGACGAGGCCTTCGAGCTTCTGGCGCAGGAGCCCCGCCTTGCGGCGGACCTCGGCGAGGAAGGCGGGGTCGGCGACGATCTCCATCACCTTCAGCCCCACCGCGCAGGCAAGCGGGTTGCCGCCATAGGTCGAGCCGTGGGTGCCGGCGGTCATGCAGGCGGAGGCGCGTTCGTTGGCCAAGAGCGCGCCCAGCGGGAAGCCGCCGCCGATGCCCTTGGCGACCATCATGATGTCCGGCGCGATACCGGCCCATTCATGGGCGAAGAGCCTGCCCGTCCGGCCCATGCCGCATTGCACCTCGTCGAGGACGAGGAGCGCGCCGGTCCGGTCGCAGGCCGCGCGCAGGCCCTTGAGGCAGGCCTCGGGTAGCGCGCGGATGCCGCCCTCGCCCTGCACGGGCTCGATCAGGACGGCGGCGACGCTCGCGTCCATCGCCGCCTCGAAGGCGTCGTGGTCGCCCCAGGGCAGAACCCTGAAGCCGGGCATCAGCGGGCCGAAGCCGTGGGTCATCTTTTCCGACCCGGCGGCGGCGATGGCGCCGGTGGAGCGGCCGTGGAAGGCGCCCTCGAAGGTCAGGATGGTGGGCCGCTCCTCGCCCCGGTCGTGCCAGTGGCGGCGGATCATCTTGATCGCCAGTTCCGCCGCCTCGGTGCCCGAATTGGTGAAGAAGACGCTGTCGGCGAAGGTCGTCTCCACCAGCGCGTCGGCGAGCGCCTTCTGCTGGGGAATTTCGTAAAGGTTCGAAACGTGCCAGAGCCGCGCGGCCTGCTCGGTCAGCGCCGCGACGAGGGCCGGGTGGGCATGGCCGAGGGCGTTGACCGCGATCCCGGCGCCGAGATCGAGGAAGCGGCGGCCATCGGCCTCGGTCAGCCAGGAGCCCTCGCCGCTGACGAAGGTCAGCGGCGCGCGGTTGTAGGTCGGCAGGACGGAGGAAATCATGGATGGTCCCCGGAAAGAAGGCCCAGACGTGCCAAAGCCGTCAGGGCAAGTCAATGCAAGGAATGCCGGGCAGGCGGGATCGGACGTCAGGCGCGGCGGCGTCGGCGTCGCAGGCGGCGGAGGAGCGCGATCTCGGTCATGGCGTGGCGTTAGCGCGCCGGTGCGGGCTTGTCGATGGCAAATCGCCGCCTTGCCCCGGTCGGGCCGCTTCGCTATCCCTTCGTCCAGCCTATTGCCGGGAGGGGATGCGATGACCAGCCAGCGGTTCGACAAGTCGAAACTGCCCAGCCGCCATGTGACCGAGGGCCCGGCGCGCGCGCCGC
>SLPP01000096.1 GCA_007131945.1 Paracoccaceae bacterium
AAGCTGGCGTGCATTTTGGCCACCAGACCCAGCGCTGGAACCCGCGCATGGGGCCGTTTATCTACGGCGAACGCAACGGCATCCACATCATCGACCTGACCCAGACGGTGCCGATGCTGGACGCGGCGCTGCAGGTCGTGCGCGACACTGTGGCCAAGAACGGCCGCATCCTCTTCGTCGGCACCAAGCGGCAGGCGCAGAAGCCGATCGCCGAGGCGGCCGAGAAATGCGCGCAGTACTACATCAATCACCGCTGGCTGGGCGGCACGCTGACCAACTGGAAGACCGTCAGCCAGTCGATCCAGCGGCTCAAGGCGATCGACGAGCAACTGGAGCAGGGCGCAGAGGGGCTGACCAAGAAGGAACGGCTCGGGCTCGAGCGCGAGCAGGCGAAGCTGCAGGCGACGCTGGGCGGGATCCGCGAGATGGGCGGCGTGCCGGACCTTCTGTTCGTCATCGACGTGAACAAGGAAGACCTGGCCATCGCCGAGGCGAAGAAGCTGGGCATTCCGGTCGTGGCCGTGGTCGATACGAATTGCGCGCCCGAGGGTGTGACGCACCTGATTCCGGGCAACGACGACGCCGCCCGCGCCATCGCGCTCTACTGCGACCTGGCCGCCCGCGCCGCGCTCGACGGGATGTCGGCGCAGCTTGGTGCCGCCGGGGTCGATCTCGGCGCGCTCGAGGAGGCGCCGGTCGAGGAGGCTGTCGCCGAGGACGCCGCGCAGGGCTGAGCCCGCCGTCACCCAAACGTCACGGGGCGGGTGCAAGCCTGCCCCGCCCGCATTGAGAAAAGGAGACTTACCATGGCGATCACCGCTGCACAGGTGAAGGAACTGCGCGACGCGACCGGCGCCGGCATGATGGACGCCAAGAAGGCACTGACCGAAACCGGCGGCGACATGGAGGCCGCGGTCGACTGGCTGCGCACCAAGGGCCTGGCCAAGGCGGCGAAGAAGGCCGACCGCATCGCCGCCGAGGGGCTCGTCGGCGTGCATGTCGAGGGCGGCCGCGGCGTCGCCGTCGAGGTCAACTCTGAAACCGATTTCGTCGCCAAGAACGCCGAGTTCCAGAACCTCGTCCGCTCGATCACCAGGGCCGCGCTGTCGGTCGATGGCGTCGCCACGCTGAAGGCGGCCGACATGGGCGGCAAGACGGTCGAGACCGCGCTCACCGAGGCGATCGCCACGATCGGCGAGAACATGACGCTGCGCCGCATGGCGAAGATCGAGGGCGACGCGGTCGCGGCCTACGTTCACAACGCAGCGGCCGAGGGGCTGGGCAAGATCGGTGTGCTGGTGGCGCTGAAGGGCGCTGACAACGGTATCGGCAAGCAGATCGCGATGCATGTCGCCGCGACAGCGCCGATGTCGCTCTCCGAGGCCGATCTCGACCCCGCCGTGCTGGAGCGCGAACGCGAGGTGCAGACGCAGAAGGCGCTGGAAGAGAACGCGACGGCGGCGAAGCCCAAGCCCGACGCGGTGATCCACAACAACATCATCCCCGGCCGGATGAAGAAGTTCCTCGAGGAAGTGACGCTGCTGGGTCAGAAGTTCGTCATCAACCCGGAGATCACCGTCGAGCAGGCGGCGAAGGAGGCCGGCGTCGAGGTCCTTGGCTTCGTGCGCATGGCCGTGGGCGAGGGGATCGAGAAGAAGGAAGAGGATTTCGCCGCCGAGGTCGCCAAGACGCTCGCCGGCTGAGGCTTAGCCTTCACGAAAGACTGAAAAGGCGGCATTTCTGCCGCCTTTTCTATTGATTGGGGGTATTTTCTAAGTCTTTACATGAAGTGAGTGGATCAAGCGATCTGACCCAGCGCGGCCTCGGCTGCGCGGCGAATCGCGCGGATGTTCTGCCCGTAGATCTCGGGCTTGTCGACCGAACCGCCGGAGAAGACCGCCGAGCCCGCCACCAGGACATCGGCGCCGGCGCGCGCAACCAGCGGCGCAGTCTCGCGCGTGACGCCGCCATCGATCTCGATATGGATGGGTCGGTCGCCGATGATCGCCCGAAGCGCACGGATCTTCGCCGTCATGTCGATGAACTTCTGTCCGCCGAAGCCCGGATTGACCGTCATCACGCAAACGAGGTCGATCAGGTCGAGCAGGTGCGCGACCGCGTCGGTGCCGGTGCCGGGATTGAGCGCCAGACCGGCCTTTTTCCCCGTTGCCCGAATGGCTTGCAGCGTCCGATGGATATGCGGGCCGGCCTCGACATGGGCGGTGATGATGTCGGCGCCGGCCTCGGCAAAGGCCTCGATATAGGGGTCGACGGGCGCGATCATCAGGTGCACGTCCATTACCGTGCGGACATGCGGCCGGATCGCCTTGCACATCGCCGGGCCGAAGGTGAGGTTCGGCACGAAATGACCGTCCATGACATCGACATGAACCCAATCCGCGCCGTGACCCTCGATCGCGCGGCACTCGGCGCCGAAATTCGCGAAGTCGGCGGAGAGGATGGAAGGGGCGATCCTGATCCTGCGGTCGAAGGGCATGGCGGGGTCCGTGGCTGGCGACTGCGTAGTCGAAGTAAGCGAACGGATGCCGCGCGTCCATAGCGGAAAGCGCGGGCGATATCCGTGCGCAATGCCGATAATCAGTATTATGTAACCATTATGGACAACATTAAGAGTGGCTAGGTTAAAAGTATATGTATATTAATCATAGTCGTAAAAGAGTTTCATGAGAGCGTCTGTCAACTGTCCCCCACCACGAATACTCGGCTCGGATGCAGCATGCCGCCGATATAGGTACCGATCGCGACGGCCTGCCCCTGAAAGCTGGCCCAGCAGGTTTCGCCGAATTCGGCCTCGGACCGGATCACGTTGCCCGGATTGCCGTTGCGCACCCGCGCCGCGCCCTCGGCGTTCAGCACCACTTCCGGCAATTCGGCCAGCGCCGCCTCGATGGGCAGAAGACGCGCATCGAGTTCCGGCGTGCCGGCGAGCGCGTCGATCTCATCGAGGCTGATCCCGCCCTCGGCGCGGAACGGCCCCGACCAGACGCGCCGCAACCAGGTGACATGGCCGTGGCAACCCAGTGCCGCGCCGAGGTCGCGCGCGATCGACCGGACATAGCCGCCCTTGCCGCAGACCATCTCGAATTCGGCGTTGTCCGGATCGGGACGCGCGACGAGTTCCAGCCGTTCGACCCAGAGCGGCCGCGCGGCAAGTTCCATCGCCTCGCCCGCGCGCGCGATGTCATAGGCGCGCTCGCCCTCGACCTTCACCGCCGAGAATTGCGGCGGCACCTGCAGGATCTCGCTGCGAAAGGCGCCGAGCGCCAACTCGATCTCGGCATCCGAAGGCCGCGCGTCCGAGGTCGCGATCACCGCGCCCTCGGCATCGTCGGTCGTCGTCGCCGCGCCGAAACGGATCCCGAAGCGGTAACATTTCAGCGCATCGGTGACGAAGGGCACGGTCTTCGTCGCCTCGCCCAGCGCCACCGCCAGCACGCCCGTCGCCGCCGGGTCGAGCGTGCCGGCATGGCCCGCCTTCGCC
>SLPP01000074.1 GCA_007131945.1 Paracoccaceae bacterium
AGCGCCGCCAGAACCGTGAGCCCGCCCAGCCCCGAATCGAACACGCCCACCGCCATCGCCGATCCTCCGATGCCCCGCCGGGCGGATTATTAGGCGCGGGCGGGGGCGAAATCCACGGCCTTTGCGGGCCGCGGCGTCATTCCGCCGCCATCGGCAGCGGCGCGCCGCCTCTGGCGATGCCGGCGAGCAGTTCCTCGCGCCGCTTCGCCGCGGCCTTCGCATTCGCCGCCTTGACCGGGCCGAAGCCGCGGATCGAGAGCGGCAGGAGCGCGAGTTCCATCACCAGATCGCGGGTCTGCGGGGTGAGCTTCGGCGCCAGCTCGGCCATGTCGGCCTCGTACTGGCGGATGAGCGCGCGCTCCATCTTCCGTTCTTCCGAATAGCCGAAGGGATCGAGGGGCGTGCCGCGCAGGAACTTCATCGGCGCGAGCAGCCGGAAGGTGCGCGCCATCCGGGGGCCGAAGCGGCGCTTCCGGGGCCGGCCGTCGGGGCCGGGGCGGGACAGGATCGGCGGGGCGAGGTGGTATTCGACGCTGAAATCGCCCTCGAATTCGGCGCGCGCCTTCTCGAGCGTCGTCAGGTGCAGCCGCGCGACCTCGTATTCGTCCTTGTAGGCCAGAAGCTTGTGGTAGCCTCTTGCCACCGCGTCGCGCAGTCCGGCATCCTCGATCCCGTCGAGCATCCGGCGGTAGCGCCTGGCCAGGCGCTTGCCCTGGTAGGCGACCAGGTGCCGGGCGCGGAACTCGACCGGATCGACCTTGTCGGGACCTGCCGTCTGCGGGCGCAGGAGCGCCTGCGCCTCCTCGGGATGGACGATCGCCCAGCGGCCGATCTCGAAGGCGCGCAGGTTGCCCTCGACCGCGGCGCCGTTCAGCTCGATCGCCTGCCGGACGGCGGAAAGCGAGACCGGGATCAGCCCCATCTGCCAGGCGGCACCGAAGACCATCATGTTGGAAAAGATCGAGTCGCCCAGCACGATCCGGGCCAGTTCCGAAGCGTCGAACACCGCCAGCCGGTCCTGAAGTCGCGCCTCAAGAGAGACCTTCAATTCCCTGACCGGAAGCCGGAATTCGGTGTTGCGGGTGAAGTCGCCGGTGATGATCTCGTGCGCGTTGACCGCCGCCCCGGTGCGGCCGGTGCGCATCAGCCCCAGCGTCTTCGCACCCGCGGTGACGACGAGATCGCCGCCGATCACCGCATCGGCCTCGCCCACCGCGACGCGCACGGCCGAGATGTCCTCGGGCCGGTTGGCGATGCGGCAGTGGATATGCACCGCGCCGCCCTTCTGCGCGAGGCCCGCCATCTCCATCATCGCCGCGCCCTTGCCGTCGATATGCGCCGCCTGCGCCAGAACCGCGCCGATGGTCACGACGCCGGTGCCGCCGACGCCGGTGATGACGACGTTGTGCGTGCCCGCGATCGCCGGCAGCGCCGGTTCGGGCAGGTCGGGCAGGTCCAGCGCCTGCGTCGCGGCCTTGCGGAGCTTCGCGCCCTTCACCGTCACGAAGGACGGGCAGAAGCCCTTGAGGCAGGAGAAGTCCTTGTTGCACGAGGACTGGTCGATTGCCCGCTTGCGGCCGAGCTCGGTCTCGACCGGAACGATCGAGACGCAGTTCGACTGCACGCCGCAATCGCCGCAGCCCTCGCAGACATCGGTGTTGATGAAGACGCGCTGGTCGGGATCGGGGAATTGCCCGCGCTTTCTCCGCCGGCGCTTCTCGGCGGCGCAGGTCTGCGCGTAGATGATCGCCGAGACGCCCTCGATCCCGGCGAAGCGGCGCTGCACGTCCATCAGGTCGGCGCGCTCGTGCTTCTCGATATCGGCCGGAAAGTCCCTGAAATCAGGCGTTTCCTTCTCGTCGTAGACCACCGCCAGGTGCCGCACGCCCATCGCCTTCAGCTCGTGCGCGATGCGCGCGGCACTCAGTCCACCCTCGTTCTTCTGCCCGCCGGTCATCGCGACGGCGTCGTTGAAGAGGATCTTGTAGGTGATGTTGGTGCCCGCGGCGATGGCGGCGCGAATCGCCTGGATGCCGGAATGGTTGTAGGTGCCGTCGCCGATGTTCTGGAAGACGTGGCGGCGCCTGGAGAACGGCGCCTCGCCGATCCAGTTCGCCCCCTCGCCGCCCATATGGGTGAAGCCGAGCGTCTCGCGGTCCATCCACTGCGCCATGTAGTGACAGCCGATCCCGGCATAGGCGCGGCTGCCCTCGGGCACGCGGGTCGAGGTGTTGTGCGGGCAGCCCGAGCAGAACCAGGGCAGCCGCGCGGCCAGTTCCGGCGCGTTGTCGGCGCGGCGGGCATCGCGGATGCGGGCAAGGCCCGCGCGCAGCGCCTCGGTCTCGCGACCCTCCTCGATCAGGATCTCGCCCAGCTTCTCGGCGATCATCGCCGGATCGAGCGCGTAGCGGGTCGGGAAAAGCTCCAGCCGGCGGCCGTTCTCGCGGGCGTCGCCCTTGTGCCAGCCATAGACGCGCCGGCCGCGGCGGTCGTCGAAGATCGCCTCCTTGACCTGCACCTCTATCAGCTTGCGCTTCTCCTCGACGACGACGATCAGGTCGAGCCCCTCGGCGAATTCGTGGAAGCTTTCCATGTCGAGCGGCCAGGTCTGGCCGACCTTGTAGGTGGTGATGCCGAGCCGCTCGGCCGCTTCCGCGTCGATGCCCAGAAGGCCCAGTGCATGCACCAGGTCGAGCCAGTTCTTGCCCGCGGCCACCAGCCCGATCCTCGCCCCCGGCCGGCCCCAGACGCGCCGGTCGATGCGGTTGGCGCGGGCGAAGGCCTCGGCGGCATAGCGCTTGTGGTCGATCATCCGCGCTTCCTGCGCGTGCGGCGTGTCCACGAGCCGGATGTTCAGCCCGCCCTCGGGCATCGGGAAATCGGGCGTGACGAAGGCCATCCGCTGCGGGTCGCCATCGACGACGGCGGTGGCCTCGATGGTGTCCTTCATCGTCTTCAGCCCGACCCAGAGCCCGGCGAAGCGGCTCAGCGCGTAGCCGTAATGGCCGTAATCCAGCACCTCCTGCACGCCGGCGGGCGAGAGGACGGGGATATAGGCATCGACCATCGCCCAGTCGGACTGGTGCAGAACGGTCGATGATTCGCCGGTATGGTCGTCGCCCATCGCCACCAGCACGCCGCCATGCTTCGAGCTTCCGGCCATGTTGGCGTGGCGGAAGACGTCGCCCGTCCGGTCCACCCCCGGCCCCTTGCCGTACCAGAGCGCGAAGACCCCGTCATGGGCGCCCTCGCCGCGCAGTTCGGCCTGCTGCGTGCCCCAGATCGCGGTCGCGGCGAGATCCTCGTTCAGCCCCTCCTGGAAACGAACATTCGCCGCCTCCAGGTGCGCACGCGCGCGCCACATCTGCTGATCGACCGCGCCGAGCGGCGAGCCGCGATAGCCCGAGACATAGCCCGCCGTCGACAGCCCCGCCGCCCGGTCGCGCGCCGCCTGCGCCAGCATCAGCCGCACCAGCGCCTGCGTGCCGTTCA
>SLPP01000003.1 GCA_007131945.1 Paracoccaceae bacterium
AGCGAGACCGAGCGCCAGAAGATCGTCAGATGCGCCTCGTTCCAGGTCACGACCTCGGGGTCGAAGATGTCGCGCCGCCAGAAGACGCGGAACCAGGCCTCGGTGGTGAATTCCCACGCCACGCCGCCCATGTGGCCCGGCGAGAGGAACGAATAGACCGCGACGATCAGCAGCGGGCCCGAGGCGGCCAGCACGAGCACGATCAGGGCCGGCGTGCACAGCAGCCATTTCCAGGCATGGCTTTCGCGGGCAGCCTCCATCGCCTCAGCCCCTCAGCACGCGCAGCGCGCCGGGGCTCAGCCGCAGCCCGACGCGGTCGCCCGGCCGGGGCTCGGGCATGTCCGCGACATTCTGCCGGCGCAGGATGAAGCCCTGCCCGTCGGCAAGGCGCAGGTGCACATGCGTGTCGGTGCCGAAGAAGACCGCGCTCTCGACCTCGGCCTGCAGATCGGCGGGCCCGTCCTCGACCAGCCGCGCCTGTTCGGGGCGGATGACCAGGGTCACCGTCTCGCCCGGCGCCGGCCGCATCCCCTCGGGCAGGCGCGCCGGGGCCTCGGCGCCGCCGGGCAGGGTGACCTGCGCCCGGGCGCCGTTCACCGCCGTCACGGGCAGCTCCAGGAAGTTCGTGTCACCTATGAAGTCAGCCACGAAACGCTCTGTCGGGGAATGATAAATCTCGTGCGGGCTTCCCAGTTGCAGGATCCGCCCCGCGCTCATCACCGCGATCCGGTCGGACATGGTCAGCGCCTCTTCCTGGTCGTGGGTGACGAAGATGAAGGTGATCCCGGTCTCGGCCTGCAGGCGCTTGAGTTCGCCCTGCATCTCCTTGCGCAGCTTCAGATCCAGGGCACTCAGCGGCTCGTCAAGGAGCAGCACGCGTGGCCGTGGCGCCAGTGCGCGGGCGAGCGCCACCCGCTGCTGCTGCCCGCCCGAGATCTCGGCCGGCCGGCGACCGGCCATCGCCTCCATCTTGACAAGGTTCAGCATCTCGTCGGTGGTCGCCGCGATCTCGGCCTTCGGCCGGCCCAGCATCTTCAGCCCGAAGCCGATATTCTGCGCCACCGTCATGTGCGGAAAGAGCGCGTAGTTCTGGAAGACCGTGTTGACGGGGCGCTGATTCGGCCCGAGCCCGGCAACCTCCTTGCCGTTGATCCTGAGCGACCCCTCGGTCGGCTGCTCGAACCCGGCGATCACCCGCAGAAGCGTGGTCTTGCCGCAGCCCGAGGGGCCGAGAAGCGTGAAGAACTCGCCGGTGCGGATCGACAGGTCGATATCGCTCAGCGCCCTGAACGCCGCGCCCCCCTGGCCGAAGACCTTGCTGACGCCGGTGATCTCGATCTCGGTCTGCGCTGTCACCCCCGCCCCCGCTGGCTGCCCGCCCGCTGGCTGCTCGACGGGCCGATCCCCTTCAATGAGGCGCAAACGCGCGCGCCGATCAAGCATCTTCTTGCGCCATCGCCGCCTGGTCCCAGACGATGCGGCCGCCACACAATGTCCGGGCAACCCGCATCGCCCCGATGCGATCGACGGGCGTTGCCTCGATGTCGCCGTCGAGCACGACGATATCGGCCAGGTATCCCGGCTTCAGCATCCCCTTGCGGTCCTCGGTATGCTCGGCATACGCGCCGCCGGTGGTGTAGGCGGCGAGCACCGCGTGCAGGTCCAGCCGCTCGTCGCCCGCACCCTCGAAGACCGGCCGCTCGAGCGCCGCCTGGATGCCGCGCAGGGGGTTCACGTCGGCCACCGGCCAGTCCGAGGCGAAGGCGAGCCGCACCCCGGCCTCGGCCAGCGAGCGGCAGAGATAGGCGTCGTTCCAGCGCGCCCGGCCGATCTTGTCCATCGTCGGCTGCAGCGGGAAGTCCATCGCGCCCGGCACGTGGCAGGGCTGGATCGAGCCGACGATGCCGAGTTCCGCCATGCGGGGAATGTCGGCGCGGTCGATCATCTCGATATGCTCGATCCGGTGGCGGGCGTCGCGCTTCCCGTTCGCCTGCCGCGCCGCCGCATAGCCGTCGATCACCCGCCGCACCGCCCCGTCGCCGATCGCGTGCACGGCGATCTGCAGGCCCAGCCGGTCGGCCTCGGTGGCGACGGCGGCGAAGGCATCGGCCTCGAACAGCGGCTCGCCGCGCCAGCCGGGTGCGTCGGGATAATCGTCCAGCCGCAGCGCCGTGCCGCTGTCGATCACCCCGTCCATGAACAGCTTGACGAAGCCCGAGGCGAGCCAGTCGTCGTCGAATTCGCGCCGCATCTCGGCGGCGATCCGCAGGTCCTCTAGTTTGCGGTGGTTGCGAAAGTGAAAGGGCACGCGCACGCGCGCGGTCAGCCTGCCCTGCGCGCGCAGCGCATCCAGAACCTGCAGCGTGTAGCGGTTGCCGTCCATGTTGACGAGGCTCGTCAGCCCGTGGCGGGCGCAATGCGCGAGCCCGCGCGCCATCTCGACGCAGTCGGCGGCAAGGTCGGCTTGGGTCGGCGCCGGCACCGGCTCCTCGCCGGTGGCGATGCCCGCGGTGATCCGCTGCGCGCCCGAGAGCGCCATGACCGGCGCCTTCGCCTCGAATTCGCGCAGCTCGCCGGTCGCATAGCCGTCGTCGCCCATCACGATCTCGTTGCCCGGTCCCAGCGCGCGCCCCTCGAGGATGCCCGCCGCCTTCAGGGCGGCGGTGTTCGCCCAGCCGGTGTGGTGGTCGGCGGCGATCAGGATCACCGGCCGGTCGGGCAGGATCGCGTCGAGATCCTGCCGGACGAGCGGCCGGTCGAGGATCGCATAGTCGCAGCCCTGGCCGATGACCAGCGGCAGGTCCGGATGCTCGGCGGCATAGACGCGGATCGCGCGGCCGAGCGCCTCGCCCCCCTTCACCCCGAGAAGCTGCAGATGCGCCAACTCGGCCCCGCCCATGAAGAGGTGCAGGTGGCTCTCTATGAATCCGGGCAGCACGCTGGCGCCGCCGGCGTCGATCCGTTGCGTGCCCGGCCCGGCCAGCGCGGCGATCTCGTCGGCACCGCCGACGGCGAGGATGCGCCCGGACGCCACCGCCACCGCCTCGGCCCGCGGCCGGGCCGGGTCCATCGTCAGCACCGTTCCATTGGTGATGATCAGATCGGCGCTTTCGGCCATCGCAGCCCTCTCCCGGTTGATTCGATTATTTTGATCAAATTCTAACGGGTCTCGCCGCGCAGGTCCAACCTTTCCTGCCATTGCGCCGGCGGGGGGTCGGGGCTATGCAGGCGCCGATCGCCGAGGACGCGCCCGATGACCGCCCAGCCCGACCGCCCGCAGCTCTACCTGATAACGCCCGCCGCCTTCGAGCCCGAAGCCTTCGCGACGCCCTTGCAGCGCGTGCTCGACGCCGCCCCCGTCGCCTGCCTGCGCCTCGCCATGGCCGGCAGCGACGAGGATCGCATCGCCCGCGCCGCCGACCATCTGCGCGAGATCGCGCATGCGCGCGACATCCCGCTGCTGATCGAGCGCCACGTGGTGCTGGCCGAGCGGCTCGGCCTCGACGGTGTGCACCTGCCCGAGCGCACGCCCGGCATCCGCAAGCTGCGCGACCGGCTGGGGAAGGACACGATCATCGGCGCGGCCTGCGGCACCTCGCGCCACGAGGGGATGACCGCGGCCGAGGCCGGCGCCGACTATGTCGCCTTCGGCCCGGTCGGCACGAGCCCGCTCGACGGCGGCGCGCGCGCCGACCGCGCGCTCTTCGCCTGGTGGTCCGAGATGATCGAGGTCCCGGTCGTGGCCGAGGGCCGGCTCAGCCCGGATCTGGTCGCCTCGCTCGCCCCGGTCACCGACTTCATCGCGCTGGGCGACGAGATCTGGGGCGCCGAGGACCCGCTCGCCGCTTTGCGCGCCCTGATCGCGCCGCTCGCGCCCTGAGCGCCGCTTGCCGGCCGGCCCGGCCCTCTGCTAAGCACGCGGCAACCTCACCAGCCGACGGACCCGGCCCATGTCCACCGAAACGCCCCCGCCGCCCAAGCGCGGGCTCCTCGCCGGCCTGCGCACCTCGTTCCTGACGGGACTGGTGATCGTCGCGCCGGCGGTGCTGACCGTCTGGATCATCTTCGCCGCGGTCGAGTTCATCGACAACCGCGTGCTGCCGCTCATTCCCCGCGCGCTGTTGCCCGGCTTCCTGACCGGGCTCAGCTTCCCCGGCATGGGGGTGCTGATCTTCCTCGGCTTCACGCTGCTGGTCGGCTGGTTCGCCAAGAACTTCATCGGCCGCCAGCTGATCGACTGGGGCGAGCGGATCGTGGCGCGGATGCCGGTGGTGCGCTCGGTCTATCAGGGACTCAAGCAGATCGCCGAGACGGTCTTCGCGCAGTCGAGCACGAGCTTCAACCGCGCCTGCCTGGTGGAATACCCCCGCCGCGGGATCTGGGCCGTCGCCTTCATCTCGGCCGAGACGCGGGGCGAGGTGCGAAGCCACATCGGCGAGACCGAGAAGCACATCGCGGTGTTCCTGCCGACGACGCCGAACCCGACCTCGGGCTTCCTGCTCTTCGTCCCCGAGACCAACGTCATCCCCCTCGAGATGAGCGTCGAGGACGCGGCCAAGCTGGTCATCTCGGCCGGGCTGGTCGTCCCCGAACCCGACAGGGCCGCCGCCCGGATCGCGCCCCGCCGCTGACGCGCCCAGGCCCGGATCACGGGCGCCGCATCCGCCCGCGCGCGCCTATTCCGCCGCCGCCCGCGCCCGGTTCAGAAGCGGCGCGAGGTAGCGCCCGGTATGGCTGGCCGCGACCAGGGCGACATCCTCGGGCGTGCCCTCGGCGACGATCCGGCCGCCGCCGTCGCCACCCTCGGGGCCGATGTCGATGATCCAGTCGGCGGTCTTGATGACGTCGAGATTGTGCTCGATCACCACCACCGTGTTGCCCTGCTCGACAAGCTCGTGCAGCACCTCGAGCAGCTTGCGCACATCCTCGAAATGCAGACCCGTCGTCGGCTCGTCGAGGATGTAGAGCGTCCGGCCGGTGGAGCGGCGGCTGAGCTCCTTCGAGAGCTTCACCCGCTGCGCCTCGCCGCCCGAGAGCGTCGTCGCCTGCTGGCCGACCTTGATGTAGCCCAGCCCGACGCGCATCAGCGCGTCCATCTTCTCGCGGATCGCCGGCACGGCCGCGAAGAAGCCCTGAGCCTCTTCAACCGTCATGTCAAGAACGTCGGCTATACTCTTACCCTTGTAGAGAACTTCCAGCGTCTCGCGGTTGTAGCGCGCGCCCTTGCAGGTCTCGCAGGTGACGTAGACATCGGGCAGGAAGTTCATCTCGATCTTCAGCACCCCGTCGCCCTGGCAGGCCTCGCAGCGCCCGCCCTTGACGTTGAAGCTGAAGCGCCCGGGCTTGTAGCCGCGCGCCTTCGCCTCGGGCAGGCCGGCGAACCAGTCGCGGATCGGCCCGAACGCGCCGGTATAGGTCGCCGGGTTCGAGCGCGGCGTGCGCCCGATCGGGCGCTGGTCGATGTCGATCACCTTGTCGAGATGCTGCAGCCCCTGCACGGTCTCGCAGGGCGCCGGCGTCTGCCGCGCGCCGTTCAGCCGCATGCTTGCGGTCTTGAACAGCGTCTCGATGGTCAGCGTCGACTTGCCGCCGCCGGAGACCCCCGTCACGCAGACGAACCGGCCCAGCGGGAAATCGACCGAGACGCCCTGCAGGTTGTTGCCCGTGGCGCCCACCACCCGCACCGCCTTGCCGTTGCCCTTCCGCCGCTCGCCCGGCACCGCGATCCCCCGCGCGCCCGAGAGATACTGCCCGGTCAGGCTCGCCGGGTCGGTGGCGATCACCTCGGGCGTCCCCTCGGCCACGATCCGCCCGCCATGCACCCCGGCGCCCGGGCCGATGTCGAGCACCCAGTCGGCGGTGCGGATCGCCTCCTCGTCATGCTCGACCACCAGCACCGTGTTGCCCTGGTCGCGCAGGTTCCTGAGCGTCGTGAGCAGCCGGTCGTTGTCGCGCTGGTGCAGCCCGATCGAGGGCTCGTCGAGCACGTAGAGCACGCCGGTCAGGCCCGACCCGATCTGGCTCGCCAGCCGGATGCGCTGGCTCTCGCCGCCCGAGAGCGTGCCGGCCGCGCGGCTCAGCGTCAGGTAGTCGAGTCCGACATTGACAAGGAAACCAAGGCGTTCGCGGATCTCCTTGATGATCGCCGCGGCGATCTGGTTCTTCTGCTTGCTCAGGTGCCCCGGCACGGTGTCGATCCAGGCCAAGGCCTCGCGGATCGACATCTCGCTCACCGCGGCGATATGCAGAAGCTCGTCACGCCCGCCTCCGGCGGGACCGATCTTGACCGCCAGCGCCTCGGGCTTCAGCCGCGCCCCGCCGCAGGTCGAGCACGGCCGGTTGTTCTGGTAGCGCTCGAATTCCTCGCGCACCCAGGCGCTGTCGGTCTCGCGGTAGCGGCGCTCCATGTTCGGGATGACGCCCTCGAAGGCGCGGGTGACGTTGTAGACCCGCCCGCCGTCGTCATAGCGGAAGGCGATCTCCTCGCCATCCGAGCCGCGCAACAAGACCTGTTTCACGTTCTCCGGCAGGTCGCGCCAGGGGGTGCGGGCCTTGAACCCGTAATGCCTGGCCAGCGCCTCGATCGTCTGCAGGAAATAGGGCGACTTGCCCTTGCGCCACGGCGCGATGGCGCCGTCCTCGAGCCGCAGCATCGCGTCGGGCACGACCAGCCGCTCGTCGAAGAAAAGCTCCACCCCCAGCCCGTCGCAATCCGGGCAGGCGCCGTAGGGCGCGTTGAAGGAAAAGAGCCGCGGCTCGATCTCGGGGATGGTGAAGCCCGAGACCGGGCAGGCGAAATTCTCGGAAAACGTGATCCGCTCGGCCGACTCATCCGCCAGTTCCAGCACCGCGATGCCCTGCGCCAAGTCCAGCGCCGTGCGGAACGAATCCGCCAGCCGCGTCTCCATCCCCGCGCGCACCACGATCCGGTCGACGACCACGTCGATGTCGTGGCGGAACTTCTTGTCGAGCTCCGGCGGCGCGTCGAGCTCGTGAAAGGCGCCGTCGACCTTCACCCGCTGGAAGCCCTGCTTGCGCAGCTCCAGGAATTCCTTGCGGTACTCGCCCTTGCGGTCGCGCACGATGGGCGCCAGCAAATAGGCGCGCGTGCCCTCCTCCATCGCCATGACCCGGTCGACCATGTCCTGCACCTGCATCGCCTCGATCGGCAGGCCGGTCGCCGGGCTGTAGGGCGTGCCGGCGCGGGCGAAGAGCAGCCGCAGGTAGTCGTGGATCTCGGTCACCGTGCCGACGGTCGAGCGCGGGTTCTTCGAGGTCGTCTTCTGCTCGATCGAGATCGCCGGCGAGAGGCCCGAGATGTGCTCGACATCGGGCTTCTGCATCATGTTGAGGAACTGCCTTGCATAGGCCGAGAGCGATTCGACGTAGCGCCGCTGCCCCTCGGCATAGATCGTGTCGAAGGCGAGCGAGGACTTGCCCGAGCCCGAGAGCCCGGTGATCACCACCAGCCGGTCGCGCGGGATATCGACATCGATACCCTTCAGATTGTGCTCGCGCGCGCCGCGCACCTCGATGAACTTCTGCTCGGCCATGCACCCGCTCCCGGCGCCGTTCGCGCCTCGGCTCTACATAGCGGCCGGCGGGCGAGTCTCCAACCGGAAAATAAGAACGAAAGGTAAACAGGCGGCAATTCGCTGGGGAAAACCCCGCGTCGTCCGGCCCCGGCGTTCGCTGCGCGCCACGCGGCCGGCGGCAGGGCCCCAGGCTCAGGCGCGGAACGCGCCTGAGCCCGGCCCGACGGGGCCGAGAGGCGACAGCCTCGAGAACCGGCGGGGACCCCCCGTCGCCCTGGCGCGTCAGAAATGCAGCGCGCGGCCGTAGGCGTCGAGGACCGATTCGTGCATCATCTCGCTCAGAGTCGGGTGCGGGAAGACGGTGTGCATCAGCTCTTCCTCGGTCGTCTCCAGCGTCCGGCCGACGACATAGCCCTGGATCAGCTCGGTCACCTCGGCGCCGATCATGTGCGCGCCCAGAAGCTCGCCGGTCCTGGCGTCGAAGACGGTCTTGATCATCCCCTCCGGCTCGCCGAGCGCGATCGCCTTGCCGTTGCCGATGAAGGGGAAGCGGCCGACCCGGACCTCGTGCCCCGCCGCCTTCGCCTTCGCCTCGCTCAGCCCGACCGAGGCGACCTGCGGATGGCAATAGGTGCAGCCGGCGATGGCCGAGGGCTTGACCGGGTGCGGCTTCAGCCCGGCGATCAGTTCCGCCACGACGACGCCCTCGTGGCTCGCCTTGTGCGCGAGCCAGGGCGCGCCGGCCACGTCGCCGATCGCCCAGAGCCCCCTGACCCCGGTGCGGCCGTATTCGTCGGTCACCACATGCGTGCGGTCCAGCTTGACGCCAAGTTCCTCCAGCCCCAGCCCCTCGACATTGCCGACGATGCCGACGGCCGAGATCACCGTGTCGAATTCCGCCGTCTCGGTCTTGCCGCCCGATTCCAGATGCGCCGTGACCTTGCCCTTGCCGCGGTCGAGCTTCTTCACCGTGGTCTTGGCCCTGATCGTCATGCCCTGCTTCTCGAAGGCCTTCCTGGCGAAGGCCGAGATCTCCTCGTCCTCGACCGGCAGGACCCGGTCCATCACCTCGACCACCGTGGTCCTGGCGCCCAGCGTGTTGAAGAAGCTGGCGAACTCGATGCCGATCGCGCCCGAGCCGATGACCAGCAGGTCCTTCGGCATCCGCTTCGGCTGCAGCGCGTGCCGGTAGGTCCAGACCAGATCGCCATCGGCCTCCAGCCCCGGCAACTCCCGCGCCCGCGCGCCGGTCGCCAGGATGATGTCGGGCGCGGTCAGCTCCTCGGTGCCCTTCTCGGTCTTCACCGAGACCTTGCCCGGCGCCGGGATCGTCGCCGCGCCCATCACCACGGTGACCTTGTTCTTCTTCATCAGATGGCCGATGCCGCCGGTCAGCTGCCCCGCCACCTTGCGCGAGCGCTTGACCACCGCGTCGAGGTCGTAGCCGATCGCCTCGGCCTTGAGCCCGAATTCCTTCGCCCGGTGCATCAGGTGAAAGACCTCGGCCGAGCGCAGCATGGCCTTGGTCGGGATGCAGCCCCAGTTGAGGCAGATGCCGCCCAGATGCTCGCGCTCGACGATCACCACCTTCTTGCCCAGCTGCGCCGCGCGGATCGCCGCCACGTAGCCGCCGGGCCCCGCCCCGATCACGATGACATCAAAGCCCTGCTGCGCCATGGAAGCCTCCCGAAAAGATAGTTTGACGTTAAACTAGTTTTCTCCGGCAGGCAATGCCAGCCCCTTCGCGCGGCGCGCAGGGCGGCCCTGACGCCGACGCAGACCGGCTCAGGCCAGCGCCGCGACCACCGCCCCGTAACCGCCCTCGTCGAGGAAGCGCGATTCCGCCGGCGTGCTGCGCCGGCCGAGAACGCGGTTGCGGTAGGGGAAGCGGCCGAAGCGGCGGATCACGTCGCGATGGGCGCGGGCATGGCGCAGGTTGTCGCCTCCCGTGCGCGGCAGCCGGGCGATGATCAGGCGCACGCAGCGGTCCTGGTCGAACGGATCCTCGGCATGCATGAAGGGCAGGTAGAAGAACTGGCGGATCGGCTCCTCGGTCTTCAGGTCGAGGTCGCGCTGCACCGCGATCATCGCCGCATCGCGCGCCATCCGGTCGGTGGCGAAGGCGCGCGGATCGTCGCGGAACATGTTGCGCGGGAACTGGTCGGTGACGATCAGATAGGCCAGCGCCCCGGTCGGGTTGCTGCGCCAGTCGACGAGCCCGCCGGCGGCGGCCTCTTCCCAGTCGGCGAGGAACCGCGCGCGGATCTCGGCATCGAGCTTCTCGTCGGCGCGATACCAGCCCGCCGGTCCGACCTCGTCCCAGAAGCGGACGATCTCTTCAGCGCGCTGTGGCATGGGCTCCCTCTCCGTCGTCGGGTTGCGCCGCCTCGAAGGCCGCATCCAGTGTCACTGCCGAGGCGCTCGGGGTCAAGGGCGTATAGCTGCCCTGGTCGGCGAGCACGGGCGCCGCCCGGCGCGTCATCCGCCACAGCCCGTAGGCGCCGAGCAGCGCGCAGAGCGCGGCGATGAACAGGAAGAATCCCGGCGGCCCGACGACCCCCATCAGCCAGCCCAGCACCAGCGGCCCGGCCACCGCCCCGATCCCGTTCATGAACAGCAGCCCCCCCGAGGCGCCGGCCATGTCGTCGGCCTGCAGGAAGTCGTTGGTATGCGCCAGCAGCAGCGAATAGAGCGGGTTCGCGGTTCCCCCGATCAGGAGTGCCACGGCAAGCAGCGCGGCGAAGGGCAGCGTCAGCGCGAAGCCGATGAGCGAGGCCAGCATGCACAGCCCGGCAACGCCGATGATCAGACGCCGCCGGTCCATCCGGTCCGACAGCGCCCCGATCGGGTACTGGAAGACGAGCCCGCCGAGATAGATCGCGGCGACGAAGCTCGAGATTTCCAGCACGCTGAGCCCGACCAGCGCCCCCCAGACCGCCGCCATGCCGAAGAGCGCCGAATAGACCCCGCCCATGATGAAGATGCCGACGCAGCCCAGCGGCGAGGTGCGGAAGAGCTTGGCCAGTTCCATCGACTTCGTCGTGGAAAAGCCGGGCGCCGGGCTCACGCTCAGAAGGATCGGCGTGAAGGCGAGCGAGACCAGCACCGAGGCGATGACGAAAAGCTCGTATCCGCCCGGATCGGCGAGGTTCAGGAGCCCCTGCGCGGCGATGATCCCGACCATCTGCACGATCATGTAGAGCGAGAGCGTCTGCCCCCGCGTCTCGTTCGTCGCGGCGTTGTTGAGCCAGCTCTCGGCGGTGACATAGACGCCGGCGAAGCAGAAGCCGATGACCACGCGCAAAGCCGACCAGACCATCCAGTCGGGCGCCGCCGCGTAGAGCACCAGCACCGCCGAGATCATCGAGCCGAGCGCCGCGAAGACGCGCACATGGCCGACGCGCTGGATCATCCCGGGCGAAAGGCGCGAGCCCAGCAGGAAGCCCGCGAAATAGGCCGACATCACCACCGACATATGCGCGGTGGAAAACCCCTCGATCGAGCCGCGGATGCCCAGGAGCGTGCCCTGGATGCCGTTGCCCAGCATCAGCAGCATCATGCCGAGCAGCAGCGCCCAGCTGGCGAGAAAAACCTTGAACATCAGGACACCGAAGGGACTCGAGGTTGCGGGCACGCGTCGGCGCGGACGCTAACACCATCGCCGCGCCACGGCACGGGCGAAAGCGACCGAACGGGGCTGGCCGGCGAAGTCATGCCCGCCGCTCCGGCACCAGAAGCGAGGCGTCGCCGTAGGAGAAGAAGCGGTAGCGCCTTTCCACGGCATGGGCATAGATGCGCCGGATTTCGTCGAGCCCCATCAGCGCCGCGACCAGCATCATCAGCGTCGATCTGGGCAGGTGGAAATTGGTCATCAGCGCGTCGGTCACGCGGAAGCGGTAGCCGGGATAGATGAAGATCTCGGTCTCGCCCCGCCAGGGCCTCACCGTCCCGTCGGCGGCGGCGCTCTCGATCAGGCGCAGCGCCGTGGTGCCGACCGGGATGATCCGGCCGCCGGCGGCGCGGGTGGCCTCGATCTCGGCCGCGGCGGCCGCGCTCACCTCGCCCCATTCGGCATGCATCCGGTGGCGGGTGACGTCCTCGACCTTCACCGGCAGGAAGGTGCCGGCGCCGACATGCAGCGTGACCTCGGTCATGCCGATGCCGCGCGCGCGCAGGGCGTCGAGCAGCCCGGCGTCGAAATGCAGGCTGGCGGTGGGCGCGGCGACGGCGCCGGCATGGCGGGCAAAGACGGTCTGGTAATCGCTGCGGTCGCGGTCATCGGCGGCGCGGCGGGCGGCGATATAGGGCGGCAGCGGCATCTGCCCCGCCGCCTCGAGCGCGGCGTCGAACGCGGCCCCCGCCTGGTCGAAGGCGACCACCGCCGCCTCGGCCTCGCGCGCGATCACGCGCCCCGTCAACCCGGCGTCGAAGACCAGCCTGTCCCCGAGCGCGAGCTTGCGCAGGGGCCTGGCGAGGACGCGCCAGGCACCCTCCGGCGCCGGCGCGATCAGCGTCAGTTCCACCTTCGCGCGGCCGCTGCCGTCGCGGCTCTCGCGCAGCCGCTCGCCGATCAGGCGGGCGGGGATCACGCGCGTGTTGTTCAGCACCAGCCGGTCGCCCGGCCGCAGGATCGCCGGCAGGTCGCGGACGTGGCGGTCGTGGATCGCGCCGCCCTCGGCATGCAGCAGCCGCGCCGCCGGGCGCGGGCGCACCGGCCGCGTCGCGATCAGTTCCTCCGGCAGGTCGAAATCGAAATCGTCCAGTTTCACGCGCCTGATCCGTCTGCCGGGCGATTCTTTCCTGCCGGGCCTTTATCCGTGCCGCGCAGTGACTAAAACACACGGCAACGTCAACAGGAGGAACGCATGGAACCCGGAACCCAGGCCCCCGACTTCACCGCCCCGCGCGACGGCGGCGGCACGCTCACGCTCTCGGCGCTGCGCCCGAGGAAGGTGGTGCTCTACTTCTACCCCAAGGACGACACGTCGGGCTGCACCAGGGAAGCGCTCGACTTCACCGCCCGTGCCGCGGACTTCGAGGTCGCGGGCGCGGTCGTGGTCGGCGTCTCGAAGGACAGCGTGAAGAGCCACGACAAGTTCGTCGCCAAGCACGGCCTGGGCATCGCGCTCGTCTCCGACGAGGAAGGCGGGATCTGCGAGAACTACGGCACCTGGGTCGAGAAGAGCATGTATGGCAGGAAATACATGGGCGTAGAGCGGACCACCGTGCTGATCGACGGCGCGGGCAGGATCGCCCGCGTCTGGCACAAGGTGAAGGTCCCCGGCCATGTCGAGGAGGTGCTGGAGGCCGTCCGCGCGCTCTGATCGCGGCGCGCTTGCCGGCCGCGCGCCGCTCAGCGCCGGTCGGTCCCGCCCCAGGGCGCGACCGCCGCCGGCAGGCCCAGCCGGTCGAGCAGCCGCTCGAGCACCGGCCGGCAGGCGCTCCAGTCGGCGGCGCGGGCGGCATAGAGCGTCGCCTGCGAGCGCAGGACCGGCGGCGCCGACAGCACCTTCAGATGGTTGGCGCGCAGCGTCGCGCCGGTCGAGGTGATGTCGGCCACCGCCTCGGCCGTCAGGTTGCGGATCGTGCCCTCGGTCGCGCCCCGGCTGTC
>SLPP01000286.1 GCA_007131945.1 Paracoccaceae bacterium
CACCGGATCGAGCCCGGCGCGCCGCGGCCGCTGCCGATCCTTGCCGACGGCGACGGGCTCCTGCGCTGGCACGCGCAGGCGCGGCGGCGGGCGGCCGACCCGCCCGACGAGGCGGCGAAGGCCGCCGAGTGGCTCCGCGACAACGACTATGTCGTCGGGCGGGCCATCCGCGAGACGCGCCGGGACATGCCGGAAAGCTTCTACCACCGGCTGCCGCGCCTCGCCCAGCCGGAATACGGCGCCCTGCCGAGGGTCTATTTCGTCGCCCATGGCGCGCTCGACGCGCTCGAGATGCAGCCGGGCCTCGACGGGCTGGCGGATTACGTCGCGGCCTATCAGGAGGGCCAGGAGCTGACGATCGCCGAGCTCTGGGCGCTGCCGGTCATGCTGCGGCTGATCTGCCTGGAAACGCTGGTCCTGGCCACGGCCGAGCTGTTTCCGGGCCTTGCCGCGCCGATCAGGGCCGGGCGGCACAACCGCTGGTCGGCGCGGCACGATCCGACCGAATGCGTGGCGCGGGCGATCACGGCGCTGACCGCGCTTACCGCGATCCCCTGGAAGGACTTCTTCGACCGCACCAGCCGCGTCGATGCCGCGCTCCGGCGCGACCCGGCCGGGATCTATGCCGGGATGGATTTCGACAGCCGCGATCTCTACCGCAAGGCGGTCGAGGAACTGGCGCGGGGCAGTGGCCGCGGCGAGAGCGAGGTGGCCCGGCTGGCGCTGGCACGGGGCGAGGCGCGGCCGGAGGATCCCCGGCAGGGCCATGTCGGGCACTGGCTGATCGGCTCGGGGTGCCGGGCGCTGGAAAGCGAGATCGGCTACCGGCCGACGCCGGCGATGCGCCTGGCGCGCCGCGCCGCCGGCCGGGCGCGGCCGCTCTACTTCGCCGCGCTCGTCGTCGTCGGCCTCGCCGCGCTCCTCGTTCCGGCCGCCATCCTGTGGAGCCGCGAGGCCGGGCCCGCGGCGCTTGCCGGCGGGCTCGTCCTGTCGCTGATCCCGGCCAGCATCCTGTCGGTGACGATCACGCACTGGCTGGTGACGCTGATCCTGCCGCCGCGCATCCTGCCCAAGCTCGACTTCGAGGCGGGCCTGCCGGAGGGGATGCGCGCGGCGGTGGCGGTGCCGGTGATCTTCCGCGATGCCGCCGAGGTCGCGCCGCTGCTGGCGCGGGCCGAGACGAACTGGCTGACCAACCCGGTGCCGGAGCTGGTCTTCGTGATCCTGAGCGATCTCGCCGATGCCGAGGCGGCCGAACGGCCCGGCGATGCGGCGATCATCGCGGCGCTGCGCGAGGGCATCGAGCGGCTCAACGACCGCTATCCCGACCGCCGCCCCTTCGCCCTGCTGCACCGGGAGCGGCGCCTGAACCGGGCCGACGGGATCTGGATGGGATGGGAGCGCAAGCGCGGCAAGCTGATGCAGTTCAACGACTTCCTCGCCACCGGCGAGGATGCGGCCTTCCCGGTGCGGGCGGGCGAGCCCGGGCGCCTCGTCGGCACGCCCTACGTGATCACGCTCGACGCCGACACGATCCTGCCGCCCGGCGCGGCGCAAAGGCTGCTCGGCGCGCTCGCCCATCCGCTGAACCGCGCCGGGTTCGACGCGCAGGGCGGCCGGGTGCGCGAGGGATACAGCTTCATCCAGCCGCGGGTCGAGATCGCGCCCGAGGCCGGGACGCGGTCGCCCTTCGCCCGGCTCTATACCGGCGACACGGCGATCGACATCTACAGCCGCGCGGTCTCGGACGTCTATCAGGACCTCTTCGGCGAGGGCATCTTCACCGGCAAGGGCGCCTATGACGTCGCCGCCTTCCGCCGCGCCACCGAGGGCCGCATCCCCGAGAACGCGATCCTCAGCCACGACCTGTTCGAGGGCCTGCACGGCCGCACGGCGCTGGCCAGCGACATCGTGCTCTACGAGGACTTTCCCGCCGACTACCTGGGCTATGTCCGGCGCGCCCACCGCTGGATCCGGGGCGACTGGCAGCTTCTGCCCTGGCTCGGGCGGCGCGTGCCGGGGGCGGAGGGCGCGCGCCTGCCCAGCCGCTTCGACCTGCTCGACCGCTGGCGGATCGCCGACAACCTGCGCCGCAGCCTGATCCCGCCGGGGCTCGTCCTGCTCGCCGCGGCGGGCTGGCTGGCGCTGCCCGGCGCCGCCTGGCTGTGGACGGCGCTGACCGTCGCCGCGCCGGGGGCGTATCTGTTCACCGACCTGGTCACCGGGCTCGCCCGCGGGCGGCGGCGCGGCACGGTGCGCGGGCTGATGCGCGCGCAGCGCGACCATGCCGGCCGCTGGGCGCTGGCCATCACCTTCATGCTGCACGAGGCGGTTGTCGCGCTCGATGCGGTCCTGCGGTCGCTCTGGCGCGTCCATGTCTCGCGCCGGCGCATGCTGGAATGGACCACGGCGGCGCATGCCGCGCGCGCCGGGCCGGAGGGCGCGCGCGCCTACTGGCGCGAGATGTGGGCCTCGCCGGTGCTGGCGCTCATGCTCGCGCTTCTGGTGCTGGCGGTCGATCGCGGCGCGCTGGCCGGCGCGGCGCCGCTTCTGGCGCTGTGGTTCGCCGCGCCCGCCGTCGCCGCCCGGATCGGGCGGAAGCGGGTCGTGCCCGAGGCAAGGCTCGACGCCGCCGAGCGCGCCTTCCTGCGCCGGATGGCGCGGCGGACCTGGTATTTCTTCGAGGTCTTTGCCGGTCCCGAGGACAACTGGCTGCCGCCGGACAATGTCCAGCTCGACCCGCGCCCGGAGACCGCGCATCGCACCTCGCCGACGAATATCGGCATGCTCCTGCTCTCGACGCTGACGGCGCGCGATCTCGGCCATGCCGGGCTGCGCGACACCGCCCTGCGCTGCCGCGCGGTGCTCGAATCGATGGAGCGGATGGAGCGGCATCGCGGGCACTGGCTCAACTGGTACGACACGCGCTCGCTGCAGCCCCTGGAGCCGCGCTACGTCTCGACCGTGGACAGCGGCAACCTGGCGGTGTCGCTGATCGCCCTGGCCGAGGGCTGCCGCGAATATGCCGAGGGCCCGGTCCTGCCCCGGGCGCTGTGGTCGGGCCTTGCCGATGCGGTCGATCTGCTCGACGACTCGCTTGCCGGCGTGGCGGGCGAAGCGGGCGAGCGGCTGCGGGCGCAGATCGGGCGGATCGCGCGCCGCGTCGAGGCGATGGCGGCGGAAGCGTCGCCGTCGCCGGCGGCGCTCGATGCGCTGCGCGACGACGAACTCGCCGGGCTCAAGCCGCTGCTCTTCGAGCTCCTGCCGGCGACCGGGACCGATCCCGGCATCCGCCTCGAGGAGACGCGGGTCTGGCTCGAACGCTGCGAGCACCAACTGAACATGATGCGCGCCGAGACCGACGCGCTCCTGCCCTGGCTCCGGCTCGCCGAGAGCGCGCCGCCGGGGCTCGCGCCGCTGGCCCGGCGCCTGGCCGAGGATCTCGGCGCGGAGCGGCCGCTGCGCGGGG
>SLPP01000332.1 GCA_007131945.1 Paracoccaceae bacterium
GGGTCATGAAAGGGATCGGGCGGTCCGCTGCGGGTGATGCCACCGACCTAGCGGATCGCGCCGCCCTTGGTCAGCCGGTCGGCACACCCCCGGAGCAACCCGCAGCACGCCGGACCAGCCTGGAGCAGGCATCGCGGCGTGGCGGGGGCGGGACGGGCGCTGCCCGTGCTGGCGCACGGGCGGGACATAGCCGCCGACTTTGCCGAACGGATCGACCGGATCTGCTGTCAGACCAGCTCCTCAAAGGACGATTTCAGCAGGCGGGGCACGTCGAGCTGCGGTCGGCGCACGGTGATGTCGTCGAGGCTGAAGGCGAGCCCCTCGCGCTCGTTCCAGCGCACCGGGACGGTGACGCCGAGTTCCATCTCGGGGCCGAACTCGCCCAGCGTGCGGCGCCACGGCCCCCAGGTCTTGGAGACCTCAGTGAGCCACAAGTCGACCCCAGCGGTCACCCTTGCGTTGATGCCGACGCGGAACCTCGGGCGGGCATTGGCGGTGACGTCGGCGGCGACCGACAGCCCCTCGGCCCGGCTCCAGGCGATCTCGACCCCGGCGGAGGCATCGGCGGCGATGCCCAGTTCGCCGTCGAGCCCAACCCGCCCCTCGACATAGGCCACCGCGATGCGCGCCCGCAGCCCGCCGCCGACATCGAGCCTGAGCCCGGCATAGGCCGGCACGACGAAGCGCGCCGATCCGGTCACCGTGGCGTCGGCCGGCGCGTTGAGGTCCATCTCGGCGCGGACCTCGGTGCCGACCAGCTGGCCGGGGCCGACATGGGCGTTGAAGGTGATGCGCGCGTCGGCGAAGGCGAAGATGCCGATGCCGACCCCGGCCACCGAGACGCCCCAGATCGGGAAGTCGGGGGTCGAGACCGACAGCAGCACCCGCTCGAAGTTGCGGCGCGGGAAGACCTCGAAGGTCGCCGGCAGGCCGATCGTGCCGCGCAGGCGGATCGAGGCGTCGGGGGCGAGCTCGATCTCGGCGGCGCCGCGCAGCACCCGCCCGAAGGTGATCTCGGCGCGGCCGCGGCCGAAGACCGTGACCGACCCTGTCGGCGGGCCGTCCACCGGGTTGCCGGCGTCGTCGAGCGGCGCGTTGGTGGCGGTGAAGACGAGCGAGCCCGAGGCCGGCCCCTTGGCCACGGTCAGGTTTCCCGCGAGCGTCAGTAGCGCGCCGTCGACGCGGAGCGCGATGTCGCCGGTGGCACCGGGGATCGCCAGCACCGCCCGCCCGGCGCCGCCGAAGCGCCATTCGCCCGAATCGGGTGCGCGCTGCGCGTGCAGCGACGCGGTGGCCGAGGAGATGCCGGGAATGCGCTCGACCGGCAGGGCGACGTTCTCGGCGCCGATCGACAGCCCGGCCTCGGACGAATAGCCGACCTGCACGGTGGTGCCCTGCAGCGGCGCGCCCAGGTTCAGCGTGCCGGCGACGGCGATCGCGTCGCGGCCGAAGCTCGCGGTGACCTCGCCCGACTCGATCCCCGGCAGCCGTCCCTCGCGGACGCCTGCGCGGAGCGTGAGCGACAGCGCGTCGGCGCCGTAGTCGTAGGTGATCGTCGCCTCGGCGGGATCGAGGAAGTCGAGGTCGAAGTTGAAGCTGCCGGTGAGGATCGTGTTGCCGCGCTCGACCCGCGCCTCGAGCGTGCCGGTGCCGACCGAATCGACGGCGAGCGCGGCGTTGCCGGACAGGAAGACGCCGTTCTCGCCGGCGCCTAGCCGCAGCGCCGCCTCGGTGACCCGCACCGGGCCGAAGTTCAGCCGTTCGGCCGGGATCGGAAAGTCGATGTAGACGTCGCTGCCGCGGATGAGGATCGGGATCTCGAGGCCGGGAAACAGCGCCTTGGTGGCGGTGATCAGGCCGTTGGCGAAGAGGTTGCCGTCGGCGTCGAAGCCGGCCTCGGTGAAGGTGACCGGGCTGGTGTTGGTGACCTCGGTCGGCAAGGCGCGGATGCGCTCGAGCAGCGCGGCGTTGTCGAGATAGCCCGAGAAGCCCAGCCCCTCGCCGGGCAGGACCGGGATGCCGTTGGCGCCCGAGATGTCGAGCGGATTGATGATCTGCCCGCGCCGGCGGCGGAAGACCGTGCCGTCGAGCCGGGTGATGTAGGGCGCCTCGCCGGGGTTGGGATTGACCTGCGCGGCGGCGAAGTTGAAGCCGCCGAAGATGCCTTCGGCCTTGCCCACCGGCGCGACGCTGCCGTTGGCGGCGACGGTGAAGCGGCGCCGGAAGGCGCCGGTTTGCGAGGTGAAGATGCTGACCGCCGCCGGCCGGTCGCCGCGCAGGATCAGGCCCTGGGTGAGAAGCTCGGCCTCGGTCATCGCGACGAGGTGGCCCAGGTGGCGGCCCTCGAGGATCTCGGCGCGCGTCCAGTAGGGGCCGCCGGCGTTGCGCACCGACAGGTCGCGCAGCGCGGCGAACTCGACCTGCCAGCCGCCGCTGCCGTCCTTGATCGCCTCGAAGCTGGGCTTGCGCCCGGCGTTCGGTCCGCGCCAGAAACCCGCCGCCTGCGCCATCTCGATCGCGGCGGTGATGTCGGCACCGAGCCGGGCGTTGATCTCGCGCCCGGAATCCTGGTTGGCGGCGCTATCGAGCAGCCAGAAGTTGTCCCATCCGTCGAGCCCGCCGAGCTGCAGCTCCTGCGCGTGATCGACATCGAAGCTGGCCGGCGCCCCGTTGCGGTCCCAGTTGGGCAGCTTGATGCGCTTGTGATCGGCCAGTTCCTCGGTGGTGCCGAAGATGATGGTGGTGGTGCGTTCGGCGGGCATCGAGGCGAGGCGCAGGTAGCGTCGCTGCTCGCCGGCCTCGTTGCGGATGTCGGGCGCGGCGGTCCAGTTGCGCACCGCGCCCGGCAGGCGGTCGATCAGCGCCGGTTCCAGCGAGTCCTCGGCCAGCTCGAAATACTTGCGCTTCTGGAACTCCTGCGCGGCCTGCGTCTCGCGCGCGGTGGCGCCCTTGTAGACGTAGGGGGACCCCGGGGCGATCGGCGATTTCGACGTCGCCGGGACGCCGGGCGCCTTGGGATGGTTGGAGGCGCCCTTGAAGCCGCCGTGCATCCGCGGCAGCTGCAGGTGGCTCAGGTGGATCGTGCCGCCGGTGCCGCCCGCGTCCAGCACGATCCGCGGCGCGTTGCGGCCGGTGGGGGCGAATTCGAGGCCCGGGCCCGCGTCGCCCGCCTCGCCGCCCGCCTCCTCGCGGGGCGGCTCCGGGTCGGTGGCGTCGCGCTGCAGCCGGCGGGTCTGGGCGCTGCCGGCGAGGCCCTTCTGCTGCTCGGTATGGACGAGCTCGTGGGCCAGCAGGTGGCGGCCGGCGGCGGTGTCGGGCCGGTACTGGCCGGCGCCGAAGAAGATGTCGCGGCCGAGGGTGAAGGCGCGCGCCCCGACGGCGCGCGCGGCCTGCGCGGCGGGCGGGCCGTCGTGTACGCGCACATCGCCGAGCGGCAGGCCGAGCCCGGCCTCCA
>SLPP01000160.1 GCA_007131945.1 Paracoccaceae bacterium
GCCGCACGAAGCCCGAGGAAGGCAGCCATCCGAGGTAGAGCGCAAAAAAGTAAAGCAGCAGGATCGCGACCCAGAATCCGGGAAGCGAGATGCAGGTGAAACCAATGAAGGTCGCTATCGTGTCGCCGATACTGCCGCGCCGGGTGGCAGCGATCACCCCCGCCGGCACGCCGATCAGAAGCGCGATCAGGAGCGCGAGCAGACTGATCTGCAGCGTCACCGGCAACGCGTAGAGGATGGCGCGGGCGATTGGCGTGTTGTCGACCATCGACCGGCCGAGATCGCCGGTCAACACGCCGCCAACCCAGGACAGGTATTGCATGTAAAGCGGCTGGTTAAGGCCAAGCCGCTCGCGGATCGCCTCCAGTGCTTCGGGCGTGGCCTCCTGCCCGAGGATCATCAACGCCGGATCGCCCGGCAGCACCTGCATGACCAGGAATACGGCGAGCGTGATCAGGAACAGGATCGGGATCATGCCGAGGAACCGGCGGAAGACGAAGGCGAGCATGTTCGGACCGAAAGCATTGGGGCCGCGGCGCGCATCACGCCGCGGCCGGTGTCACCGTGTCAGTTTGCAAGCCAGACGTCCTCGAACCGCATCATCGAGTCGGGGATGTGGCGATATCCCCGCATCTCGCTGCGATAGGCCTTCATCTCCTGAAGGTGGTAGACGAAGATGTAGGGGAAGTCGGTGTTGAACAGATCCAGCGCCTCGCGATAGAGAGCGCGGCGTTCGTCCTGATCGACCGCGGCGCGGGCGGCATCGAGGATCCGGTCCATCTCGTCGCTGGCATAGTGGCTGAAATTCACCCCGCCCTGCGAGTGGAACCAGGGATGCGCGCTGAGATCCGGGTCGTTGCGCGGGCTCAGCTCGATCTGCGCGGCTGCGTAGTTCGCCTCGCGCATCCGCGACAGGATCGTGCCGAACTCGACCTGTTGCAGCTGGATGTCGATGCCCACTTCCGAGCACATCGCGGCATACATCGAGGCCACGCGGATGCTCTCGTCGTCAGGCGTGATCAGGAGCGGGAAGGAGAAACCGTCCGGGACGCCCGCTTCTGCCAGCAACTCGCGCGCCCGGTCGAGGTCGCGATGCGGTGCCTCGTCCGGGCTGTCCACGACCCAGGTCGCCGGCGAGAAGGGACCGACCGCGGGCACCGCCGCGTCGCCAAAGATCGAGTTCACGACAACCCGTCGGTCGATGCAGGCCGAGACCGCCGCGCGCCGCTCGCGCGAGCCCAGTTCCTCGGAGGTCACGTTTACCCATAGACCCCGGAAGCCCAGACCGCCCACGATCGACATCTCGATGTCGTCGTTCTGCTGCAGTCGCGTGACGGCGCGCCCGGGCACGGTGTTGATGATATGGATGGAGCCCGTCTCGAGGTTGACCACCCGCGCCTCGGCATCAACGAAGGGCCGGTAGACCACGCGGTCGAGATAGGGCAGGTCCTCCTTGAAATAGTCGTCGAAGCGTTCGAGCACGACGCGGTCGTCGCGGATGCGCTCGACGAAGCGGAAGGGACCGGCACCGATCAGAACCTGGCCGAAGTCGCGGCCGTGCTCCTCCGCGGCCGCAGGCGAGACCATCATCCCGGACCAGCTGGCCAGCGCCGGCAGGAAAGCACCGAAAGGCTGGCTGAGCTGCACGGTCACCTGGTAGGGGCCATCGACCGTCACCTCCTCGACGAAGGCGAGTTCGCCCGCGCGGGCCGATCCGAAGTCGGTGTCCTTCATGCGGGCGAAGTTGTAGGCGGCCGCATCGGCATCGAACAGCGTGCCGTCATGGAAGGTCACGCCCTCGCGTAGGTAGAAGGTGTAGGTCCGTCCATCGTCACTGACCTCCCAGCGTTCGGCGAGTTCGGGCTGGATCTGCAGTTCGTCATCGACCTCGACAAGGGTGGCGAATATGTTGTGCAGCACCGTGCGCGAGGCGTTGGAACTGGTCAGATGCGGATCGAGCTCGGGCGGATCGTCGGCCAGACCCACCTGGAGGATGCCGCCACGCACCGGCTCGTCGGCCCAGCCGGGCGCGGCGAGCGCGAGGGTGGCGGCCAGCGCGGCCACGCTGCTCAGTAGTGTCAGTCGTTTCATCGGTCTTCTCCTCTGCTGGTTAGGGTTGGGCACTCGAACGCGGACGAATTCAGCTTCGCTTGATACAGGCGACTTGATGGGCCGGACCGATCTGCGTCAGCGGCGGCACGACGCGGGCGCAGTCGGGCCCGGCGATCGGGCAGCGCGTGCGAAAGACGCAGCCCGAGGGCGGGTCGATCGGCGACGGCGTCTCGCCCTTCAGGACGATCCGGTCGCGCCGCGCCCCCGGCTTTGGCACCGGCGCAGCCGAGAGCAGCGCCTCGGTATAGGGATGGCGCGGCCGGGCGTAGAGATCGCGCGCATCGGCGATCTCCATCAGTCGTCCCAGATACATCACGCCCACCCGATCCGAGAGGTATTCGACGACGCTCAGGTCATGCGCGATAAAGATCATCGTCAGTCCCAGATCCTCGCGCAGATCCTGTAGAAGGTTCAGCACCTGCGCCTGGATCGACACGTCGAGCGCCGAGACCGGTTCGTCGGCGAGGACAAAGTCGGGCTCGACCGCGAGCGCGCGGGCGATCCCGATCCGCTGCCGCTGCCCGCCCGAGAATTCGTGCGGATAGCGGCGCATGTGATCGGCGGTCAAGCCGACGCGCTCCAGAAGCGCCGCGACGCGGGCGCGACGATCGGCGGCATTTCGGCCAATCCCGTGCAGCTTCAACCCTTCGGCGATGATCCGGCCCACCGACATCCGCGGATTGAGGCTGGCGAAAGGGTCCTGAAAGATGATCTGCATCCGCCGGCGGATGGCGCGCAGTTCCGCCGACCGAAGGGCCAGAAGATCGGTGCCATCGAAAGTGACCGCGCCCGAGGTCGGTTCGACCAGTCGCAGGATCGACCGGCCCACGGTAGTCTTGCCCGAGCCCGACTCGCCCACGAGGCTGACGATCTTCCCGCTCCCGACATCGAACGAGATGCCGTCGACGGCCCGCACGATGCGCCGACGCGACAGGATAGCGGCGCCGCGGACCGGGAAATGAGTCCGCAATTCGCGCACCGATAACAGCCCGTGCTCGTCGCCCCGCGCAGTCATGCAGCCGACCCCGAGGCCAGATCAAGCTCGCGCCAGCGCGCGCAGCGCACCAGCCGGCCACCGCCCGCCGGCTCGAGCGCGGGCGGCGCGTTCGAGCAGACACCGGGAAGGGCGAAGTCGCAGCGGGTGTGAAAGGCGCAGCCGGGCGGAAGGTTGTCTGGGCTCGGAATGCTGCCGCGGATCGCCTTCAGGCGGGGATGTGCGGCGCCAGTCACAGTCGCGCCGAGCGTCGGTATCGAGTTCATGAGGCCCTGTGTGTAGGGCATCAGCGGTCGGTCGAAAAGCGCTTGAACCTCCGCCTCTTCGACAACCTTTCCCGCATACATGACGAGCACCCGGTCTGCCATCTCGGCCACCACGCCCAGATCGTGCGTGATGAACAGGATCGCCATGCCGGTTTCCTTCTGCAGCCTTCGCATCAGCTCGAGGATCTGCGCCTGAATGGTTACGTCGAGGCCGGTTGTCGGCTCGTCGGCGATGAGCACCTTTGGATTGCAGGACAGCGCGATGGCGATCATCACCCGCTGCCGCATCCCGCCGGAGAGCTGGTGCGGATAGGCCCGCGCCCGGACCGCTGGTTCGGGAATGCCGACCGTCTCGAGCAATTCTACCGCCCGGCGACGCGCAGCACGACGGCTCGTGTGGTCGTGCGTCAGAATGGCCTCGGCGATCTGGTCACCGACGGTGTATACCGGTGTCAGGCTGGTCATCGGCTCCTGGAAGACCATCGCGATTTCGTCGCCCCGCACGCGCCGCATCTGCCGCTCGGACAGGCGGACGAGGTCGCGTCCGCCGATCCGGATCTCACCGCCAGTGATCGCGCCGATACCTTCAGGCAGAAGGCGCATCACCGAAAGACTTGTGACCGACTTGCCCGACCCCGATTCACCGACGAGCGCCAGCGTTCGTCCTGCCTCGAGATTGAAGCTTACGCCATCGACCGCGCGGACGACCCCCTCGTCGGTGCGAAACTCGGTCCGCAGGTCGCGCACCTCGAGAAGAGGCGGCTGGGCCGGCGCGGTCATCGCGCGCGTCCCGGCCAGCGGCCTTTATCGAGCATCGGTGAACGGTCGTCTGGCGGCATGGAGCCCCCCGAAAAAGAAAAAGCCCCGACAACGCGCATCAAGGATGCGTCGATCGGGGCCTGACTGCCGACGAGGTGCACGGACCTCTATGTCAGTGGGAATGGCGCAGCTCAGGGCGAAAGGTCAAGACCAAAGCCGCCACTGCCACGCTATCCCCGCGGTTCTGCACGTTCGCGAACAGAGTTGCCGCGAAACCGTGCAAGGACCGGTAACCCGCCAGGTGCGCCTCAATCGAAAACGCAGCGGGGGAAGTAGAACGACACGACCCAGTTGGGCTGGTCGACGATCTCGGAAATGCGCAAGTCACCGCAGGTCGAGACCAGCATGTAGGCATCGACCGCCGCCATCTGACGGGTCGCGCAAAGGAAGTCGATCATGCCCGAGACAGCATCACGCGCCGCGCTCATCAGGTCGGGCCCGATCCCGGTGGTCACCTCGTAGCCCTTGGTGTCGAGATGGGTTGTGACCGGTCCGGGCGTGGTGAAACGTGGGAACTTCAGCCGTGCGTCCTTGACCAGGTCGATGGTCAGCACGACGTCCATCGGGCTCTCGATCGCGGTGCCGCAGACCTCGCCGTCGCCTTGCGCGGCATGCGTGTCACCGACGCTGAAGAACCCGCCCGCCACCTCGACCGGCAGGTAGAGCACGGTGCCGGCGGAAAGGTCGCGGATGTCCATGTTGCCGCCTACCCGGCGCGGCGGAACGATCGAATGCAGCCCCGGTTCGGCCAGGGCGTTGCCGATCGTGCCCGCGAATGGCTTCAGCGGCACCCGACCTTCCTTGCCGAAGAGCGCGGGGGCCATGCTTGCGGGATCGTATTTCCAGATGTGCAGCGCTGCCTCGGTAAACTGGTCGGCCAGTAGGCCGAAGCCGGGAATGTTCGCCGTCCATCCGAAGCCGGCGCCGTTTCGCGCCTGCGGCGTGAAGCTGTCGAGCGTGATCTTCAGCGCGTCGCCGGGCTCAGCGCCCTCGATGAAGATCGGGCCCGAGACCGGGTTGATCCTGCCGAAATCGAGCGCCGCGACATCCGCCACGGTCGAGTCCGGCCCCAGCTGCCCGGCCGAGCTGTCCTGGCAGTGAAACAGGATCGTCGCACCGGGGGCGATCCGCTGCGCCGGTTCGAGTGCGTTGTCCCAGCCGAAATGGTGCTGCGCGCCGTGGATCGTGTAGTCACAGTTCTTGCACATTTTTCCTCGCTCGCTTGGATTCCTTCATGCCGGCCGGGCAAGCCCTTTGCCGCCACAGGTCGGACACAGATCGCGAATCGCCGGGCCGTGCCCGCCATGCGACACCACGCGTTGCGCCGCGTCCTCGATGGTGACGCGCCAGGCCATCGCCATCTGCCGCAACTGGTTGTAGGCGACGGTCTCGTCGCGATTGCCGCGCGCCAGCAGCGCCACCGCTTGCACGATCGTCTGCCGCTCGGACAGCCGACCTCGCAGATCCGCGATTGCGGCCTCCTGCGCCTTGCGCGCGTCGAACGCCTGTCGCGCGATGAGCAGCGCGCTGAACACTCCGGAATCACCGACCGGCTTGATGATCTGCCCCGTCGCTCCCTGCGACAGCGCCCACTCGATCCGGCCAGGCGCTTCCGAGCCGATCAACGCGATCAGCGGCATCGGGGACTGGCCGGGGCGCCAGGGAAACTGGGCGTCATGGCCGAGATCGGCATCGAAGAAGATGTAATCGGCGGTGATTGCCTCGGCGCGAAGGTCTGGCCAGTGTGTTTCGACCGTAAGGCCGATCGCCCGTAGCTGCCGCGAGAGCGCCGCAACAGTGGGATGCGGTCGATGCAGAATCACTGCGCGCGCATCGTCGAGCACCGGAACCACGATGCCCGGTCTCATCGCGATACCACAGTAAGCGATGGCCGACTGGGCGCCTCGCCCCGCTGGCGGCGCGAAAGGTAGGGATCCGGAGCAACCGCATCGCGCCGCGCGATGATCTCAAAGCGACCACCGCGGATCTCAGCGATCAGGACCGGCAGCGTCAGATGATTGGTTGCCCGGTCGATACCGTAAAGTTCGGCCCGGGATGAGGCGAGCAGATCCTGGAGTTTCATTCGTTCCGCTCCCGGTCGATGCGCCAACAGATCCGCCAGCATCCGCACAGCGAGCCAAGCTGCCGCCTCGAAGGACGATCCGAAGTCGATGCCGTCACTTGCAGGCCAGCCCCGTGCGCCGCGGAAATAGGGCCCGCTCGAGATCAGGCCCTCGGCAACCTGTCCCATCGCTGGCAGTTCGCATTCGGTCAGGTTGCACGACAGGATCGGCACGGACCCGGCCTTTGCCTTCATCGCGGCGAGGAATTCGTAAGACGAGGGGCCGATGAGCGAGTTGAGCACGAAGTCGGGCCGGGTCGCGCGCACCTCGTCGATCATCCGCTCGATGTCGGTGTCGCCGATCGGCAGGTAGCGTTCACCAAGGACCTGGCCGCCGGCGGCGAGGATCAAGTCGCGCGCAACCCGGTTCGACTCCCATCCCCAGATGTAGTTCGACCCGACCAGGTAGCCGCGCCCGCCGAAGCGTGGCACCGCCCAGTCCATGAGCGGCACGAGATGCTGGCTCGGGCAGGCATGGGTGTAGACCACGTGATCGGAGGCCTCGAACCCCTCGTAGGGGCAGGGATACCAGAGCGTGCCGCCCGCGCGCTCCAGGGTCGGTATAATCTCCTTTCGGCTCCAAGATGTCGTGGTGCCGATCACGTGCCGCGCCGCGGTCGCCTCCAGAATATCGGCACAGAGCGGCTGGTAGGCATCGATATTGCCGCGCGGATCGCGCTCGACGGGATGGAAGGTTACGTCCAGGGCCGGATCCGAATTCACCGCCTCGATTGCCCGCAATGCGCCGGTCCGCCCGGCCTCGCCAATCAGGGCGTAGCTGCCGTGGCGCGAGAAGAGCAAGCCGATTTCGATGTCGCGTCGTCCCATCGCTCGCCTCGAAACGAAGAAGCCTCGGTCCCTCGCGGCCAGCGGGGGATCGAGGCTCGGATGCCGTCGTCGGACTTCGGTTTGATCGATACTAACACATCGACGTCGTGGCACGTCAAGTCGGAGAATTCGGCGTCATGGGAACCTCCGGAAATCGGCGGTCGCACACCGCCCGCGCTTCATGACCGTGAATCTCGCCGGCAACAACGCCGAGATCGCCGCTCGACTGCGTGACGTCGTGTCTCTGCGCCGCATCGGGAAAGTCAGCCTGTTGCGCTCCGGTTCGCGGATACCAGCGGGCCTCCTTGTATCGCCCATCCTCGTTATCTTGCGCCGACGCGAGTTCGTCTTGCAAAATCGCAGCTGTCGCGTCGGGGTGAACAGGGAGAAACTGGGGCGCAGCTTCAGAGCCAGAAGCCACCGCTTTCGCATGCCCTGATGCGCGGCTGTCAAATTCGTCCCAAGTTGTAAAAAAAGCTACGGAGAAGCACTTGATGGAGTAGGAAACGCAGAACGGATGAGCCAAGGCGCCGCAGGAGGCCACCGCAGGCGCAGTCCAACCGAATTGAGCAGGACCCATGACCTTCCAGAACCGCGTTGATCCTTTCGGCAGGCTGCACGCCATTCCCGCTCGCGGCGCATTCATGGGCAATCGGGGGATCCTCCATGATGCCGCGAAGATCATCGTCCGAACGCATGCCCACCAGAACTGGGTCACTTGCGCCCTCGCGTTCAAGGGGCGCCGCCGCGAGATCATGCAACCCGGGAAATACACCGAGCTCTTCTTTCTCGACGAGGCGACCGCGTTCGCCGCGGGCCACCGCCCCTGCGCCGAATGCCGTCGCGCGCGCTACAAGGAATTCACCGGTTTCTGGCAGAACGTTCATGGTGAACCCGAAACGGGCCGATCCGTTCCAAGGTCCATCGACCGGATGCTGCACGCCCATCGCGTCGCGCGCGGCGGGCGCAAGGTGACCTTCGAGGCCGCTGTGGACGACCTGCCGGATGGGACGATCTTTGCGGCCGGCGATCGGGCGGCGCTGGTCTGGAGCGGTCGGCAGTTCGACTGGTCGCATCACGGCTACGCGGAACGCTCGGCCAGGATTTCCGGGTCAGTCAGCGTCCTGACGCCGCGACCACTGCTCGATTGTTTCGCAACTGGCTTCCGGCCACTCGTGCACCAGTCCTGCGATGCTGATCCAGCCTGCGCGGCTGCTTCCGTTTTTTCCTGGAACCCAGTGGATTAGGCTTGGGCATGCTGGGTGTCGGCGTTGGCAGGGCGAGCCGGTCGTGAATTCGGCGATCACCCTCGCGACTGACTGTCTCCGTTGCTTTCTTCGTGGCGCGCAGACGAATCTGGCAGTGCTGACAAGAGCGACACGGTGGAACGAAAGAAACGGTTCGGGCGTTGTCCGCGTGAACTGGATCCGTTTTTTCGACCGCGCCGCAGCGCCCGAGCCAAGCCGACGACGCGCTCTCCGTGCGCCAAGGCGCAGATCGAGCGTCCTGAAGGAGGAAGATGACATGTCGCGCACGAGCTATACTGCCACGACCGCCCTTGGCCTCTGCCTCGCTGCGGTGCCCGTCACTGGCATCGCGCAGTCGTCCGAACTCGGGCCGGACGATGCGGCAATCTTCGCGCCTCAGGCCCAGGCCTGCATTGCTGCGCCGACGGACAGCGAGTGCGGGGCGGTCCTCGACCTCATCGGCGAGTGCGCCGCGAGCTTCGAGCAGAGAAGCTGCGCGGTTCTTTTCGAGGATGCGGAGGCCGTCTTCGCCGATCCGGCGCAGCTTGAACGAGCGCGGATTGCCCTTGTGGAGGCGAGAGGGACGATCGCCGCGATGGATCGGGCGGCCGCGCTTGACGCGCCGGACTCCTCCGCGGCGCAAGCAGACGCCGGCCTTGAGGCCGACGAGGGGGAAGACGCGGAGACAGAGACAGCGTCAACCGAGGATGCACAAGAACTGGCGCAGGCCATGGCCGATGCTGCGGCTGACCCCGAGGAGATCGAGCGCGACGCAGGTGCCGATGACGACATCGCTGAAGGCGAACAACCTTCAGAAGCTATCGAGGCGCCGACTGAAGCGGAGGGTGAGGGTGAGGTCGAGGTCGACGCCCAGGCGACTGACGAAGCCGGGCCGGAGACCGGGGACGAGATAGAGTCCCGGCTTCGCGACGCGCTGCGGGAAGCCGACGGGGGGGTGAACGACACCGCCCCTGAGATGGACGATGACGACGCGGCCGCCGAGGTCGAGCAAGCCCAGCCCGAGGCCCCCTTGGAAGACAGAGTAGCGTCCGAGGAAGACCCGCTGGACGAGGAGCGCGCGCGGTTGCGCGCCGAGGCCGAGGCGATGGCCGAGGAGGCTCCCGAACTGGTGGTCGAGGAGGCCCCCGAGGAGGAGTTCGTGGCCCCCGCCGACGCGCCGCGGGAACTCGATGCGGCGCAGCGCGACGCCCTCGAGCAGCTGATGGAGGATCCCGAGATCGCCGCCGCGGTCGCGCTGCTCGGCGGCATGGCCGATGGGCCCGCCCAAGCCGAGGACGACGCGCCGGAGCAGCGGCCCGCGGCGGTCGCGGCGGCACTGGCGGCCCTGGCGCGCACGGGGCGCGACGAGGAGGCCGAGGACGAGCCCGCCGAAGCCACGGAGGTGATCGAGGACGAGATCGCCGCGGACGAGATTCGCACGAGCCGCGATGACTTCGTCTCGCGCTTCGCGCTCGACTTCGATCCCGAACAGGTGCGGCGCGACGATCGCCGGCGCGACCTGGAGCGCGCGGGCCTGGCCGCGCTGGCAGGCGTGGCGGTCGGCATGATGATCAACCGCAACCGAGTCGTCGCCCGATCGGACGAACGGGTGGTGGTGCTGCGCGACGACGGCGAATACGATGTCTGGCGCGACGACGATGTGATCCTGCGCCAGGAGGGCGCGCAGCGGCGGATCGAGCGCTACGCCGATGGCTCGACCCTGACGCGCTGGGACCGGCCCGACGGCTCGCAGATCGTGACGATCCGCGATGCGACGGGTCGCGTTCTGTGGCGCGAGCGGATTCTGCCGGACGGCCGCCAGATCGAACTGGTCAACGATATGCGCGAGATCGATCCGATCGACGTCTCGGTCCTGCCGCCGGCGCGCACGCGCGAGTTGCGCATCTCGCAGCGCACCGACCCGGAGCTGGCGCTGGCGCTCCTGCGCGAGGCCGAGGCCGAGGCGCGCGCGCTTGATCGCAGTTTTTCGCTCCGCCAGATCCGTGAATTCCGCGAGGTGCGCGAACTGGTGCCGGTTCTCAGTCCGGAGCCGATCACCTTCGAGACCAACCGCTCCAACGTCCGCCCCTCCGAGGCGCCGAAACTGGCGCAGGTCGGCCGGCTGATCGAGCGGCTGATCGCCGAGGACCCGCGCGAGGTGTTCCTGGTGGAGGGTCACACCGACGCCACCGGTCCCGCGTCCTACAACCTCGCCCTGTCGGATCGCCGGGCCGAGTCGGTGGCACTCGCGCTGACCGAGTTCTTCGACATCCCGCCCGAGAACCTGGTCATCCAGGGCTATGGCGAGCGCCACCTCCGCATTCCCACCGCCGCGGCCGAGGAGCGCAACCGCCGCGTCGCGATCCGGCGTATTACGCCCCTGCTGAGGCGCTGAAGCGCTGTTCAAACCGATCTCGTGATCCTCGACGAAATGGGATACCTGCCGTTCGACGCGGTTCATTGCCCTGCGGGAAACCACTACGGTGCAGCCGGTCATGACAGTGGCATCATCGGCCAGAGGTCCTGCCCCGGACACGATGCTCGATCAGCTTGCACTGGCGCCGACCGTTCTGCACCGACTGGGGGCGCCCATCGCCAACACGATGAAGAAGCCGGTATTCCTGCTCAATGAGAATAGTCTGGGCGTCACTTTTTAAGTGGCGCAAGCGGTGTATTGCTCAGATTTCCAACAACGTGATGGTCCCAATGGAGCACCCCTTGCAGGGCTTTCGGACGAGACACCGTCATGACAGAGCGGCGTCAAGCAGCGGTTGGAGGCGCTCGCAGACTTGCCTTATGGTGAGATAGGTTTCGGGAGTGGGCATGGGCAGCTCCTGGGCAGGGGGTGATGGTCTGCCTTATCGCGGCCGACCATGCGGCTTGCGCGAAAAAGTGCTCAGGATGCCTCAGGAAAGCGCAATCAGGATGGTGGGGGAATGGGCGGGGGCCTTCACGGCTGCCACTTCAAGCCATTGTTTCTAAATATTTTATTACGGTAAATGGTGCCCGGGGGCGGAATCGAACCACCGACACGAGGATTTTCAGTCCACTGCTCTACCCCTGAGCTACCCGGGCAGGGTCCAAGTCGGGGCAGGGCTGTCCTTATTCCAGTGCGCGGACGGTGTCCAGAGCGATCCGTGTCGCAAACCGCGCGGGCGGGCGGGGTGTGACGGGACGACACGCCGGCGCCTCGGGCGGCTGCCGGTCTGCCGCGGCGTCCCGCCTGCCCTCGCCTCGCTGCACCGCGCATCGTTTCCCCGCCGGCGCTCGGTTTGACGTTGCGCCCGGGGGTTCCACATGCTTCGATCCGGGTGACGCCATGCAGGGACGAGCCGGCAGGACGCGCGATGTCGGACGCAACGGAGCATCAGGGCGAGGACGCGCCCCCCCACGACCTGCTGATCATCGGCGGCGGGATCAACGGCTGCGGCATCGCGCGCGACGCGGTGGGGCGCGGGCTTTCGGTCCTGCTGGCCGAGAAGGGCGATCTCGCCGGCGCCACCTCCTCGGCCTCGACCAAGCTCTTCCATGGCGGGCTACGCTACCTCGAATACTTCGAATTCCGCCTCGTCCGCGAGGCGCTGGTCGAGCGCGAGGTGCTCTTGCGCGCCATGCCGCATATCAGCTGGCCCTTGCGCTTCGTGCTGCCCTGGCACCCCGACATGCGGTTCGAGGCCGACACGCCGACCTCGAAGCTCCTCGGCCTCGTCCTGCCCTGGCTCCGCGGGCGCCGGCCGGCCTGGCTGATCCGGCTGGGGCTCTTCCTCTACGACCATCTCGGCGGGCGCAAACTGCTGCCCGGCACCGCGACCCTGTCACTGAAGGGCGCGCCCGAGGGCGCGCCGCTGCAGGACCGTTTCACCAAGGCCTGGGAATATTCCGACTGCTGGGTCGAGGATTCGCGCCTCGTCGTGCTCAACGCCCGCGACGCGGCGGCGCGCGGCGCGACGATCCTGACCCGCGCCGAGGTCGTCTCGGCCGAGGTCGCGGACGGGCTCTGGCGCGTGACCATCCGCACCGCGCAGGGAACCCGCAGCGAACGGGCGCGGATGCTGGTCAACGCCGCCGGACCCTGGGTCGGGGCGGTGATCCACGGCCGGCTGCGGCTCGACAGCGCCGAGAAGGTGCGCCTCGTGCGCGGCAGCCACATCGTCACCCGCCGCCTCTACGACCACGACAAGTGCTACTTCTTCCAGGGCACCGACGGCCGGATCATCTTCGCCATCCCCTACGAGCAGGACTTCACCCTGATCGGCACCACCGATGCCGAGCACGACGACCCCGACCGCGCCCCGGTCTGCACCGAGGCCGAACGTGACTATCTCTGCCGCTTCGCCAGCCAGTATTTCGCCCGTCCGGTCACGCAAGCCGATGTCGTCTGGACCTATTCCGGCGTCCGCCCGCTCTACGACGACGGCGCCAGTTCCGCCACCGCCGCCACCCGCGACTACACGCTGAAGATCGACCGCTCGGCCGGCGCGCCGGTGCTCAACGTCTTCGGCGGCAAGATCACCACCTATCGCCGGCTGGCCGAGGGGGCGCTGGCGAAGATCGGCACGGTGCTGCCGCTCAGAAAGGGGCCGTGGACCGCCGGCGCGCCGCTGCCGGGCGGCGATTTCCCGGTCGCGGGCGTCGGCGCGCTGATCGCCGGGTTGAGGAAAGACTACCCGTTCCTCA
>SLPP01000239.1 GCA_007131945.1 Paracoccaceae bacterium
CCCGGAACTCGCCGAAATACTTCGTGATCGCCGCCGTCAGCGTCGTCTTGCCATGATCCACATGACCGATCGTGCCGATGTTCACATGCGGTTTCGTCCGTTCAAACTTTGCCTTCGCCATCAGCGGCTCCTCTGTGTCGTGTCGCGGTGGGCGCGGCCCACCCCCTGTTGCGGCCGGGTGGGACCGCCCCACCGGCCGGCCCGGCCAACATCGCGCGCGTCGTAATTGCGGCGGCGGGAAAAATCAAGCGTCCGGACAGGCGTCCGGAACGGGCAGGCCGGCGCCTCAGGCGCCGTCGCCGACCGCCCGCGCCGAGGGCGGCGGGGTGTCGAGATCGGGGTCGAACCAGTGCGGGTTCTCGGCCAGCCAGTTCTCGATCATCAGCGCGGCGTTGCGGGCGAGATTCGTCATCTGCTGCTCGGCGCTCTGCGTCAGTCCCGAACCCACGACCGACTCGCCCGAGAGGCTTTCGAGCACGGTGAACTGGCGTGCGCGATCATTCAGCGGCCGGCCGAGCGCGTCGTCCCAGAGATTGACGCTGATGATCAGCGCCGAGCGCGGCGAGGCGACGACCGGGATGCCGGGCAGGGCGAGGATGTAGGCATCGACATGCACCGCGACGTGATAGAGCCGGTCGCCCTCGTAGCGGCCGAGCCGGCGCGCCACCTCGGCCTCGATCGCCTGCTTCCACGCCCCCGGCTCGGCCGGGCGCGACAGCGGCCCCTGCTGGGCGTTCGCGTCCACGGTGATGTTGTGCGAGAGCCGGAAGTCGCCGAGTTCCGGGCGCATCTCGCCCAGGTCGCGGCCGCTGGCGCAGGCGGAAAGGAGGGCCAGCGCGGCGAGGAGGGCAAGCGGGCGGAGATTGGCTGGGGCGGTCATCGGCACTCCTGTCGTCGGGCGGTCGGCCCCGTGCTAGCCGAAAGCCGCCGGCGGGACAACGCGCGGCTCAGGTGAAGCGGTTGTCGCGCGGAAAGCCGCGCGGCGCCATACGGCCGGAAGAGGCGCGCTTGCCGAGCCATTCGGCGAGGTCGGCCTCGGTCCGCGTGCGGCCGGCCGGGTCCTTCCAGCTCAGCCCCCGCGAAAGCGTGATCGTCGTGAGGTCCGAAAGCCCCCCATCCTTGTACTTCTGCAGCCGCACGCCCTTGCCGCGGGTCATCTCGGGCAGCTCGTCGAGCGCGAAGACGAGGAGCTTGCGGTTCTCGCCGACGACCGCGACATGATCGCCGGCGACGTGCCGGCAGACGGCGGCGCGCGCGCCCTCGCGCAGGTTCAGCACCTGCTTGCCGGCGCGGGTCTGGGCGATCACCTCGTCGGTGGGCACGACGAAGCCGTCGCCCTCGGAGGAGGCGACGATCAGCTTCTCGCCCGCCCGGTGGGCGAAGAGATCGACGATCCGCGCCTCGTTCGGCAGATCGACCATCAGCCGCACCGGCTCGCCCATGCCGCGCCCGCCGGGCAGGTTGGCGGCCGAGAGCGTGTAGAACCGCCCGTTGGAACCGAAGAGCACGATCCGGTCGGTGGTCTCGGCATGGAAGGCGAAGCGGCCGGCATCGCCGTCCTTGAACTTGAAGTCGGAGTCGAGGGCGACGTGCCCCTTCATCGCCCGGATCCAGCCCATCTTCGAGCAGACCACGGTCACCGGCTCGCGCTCGATCATCGCCTCCAGCGGCACCTCCTCGACGGGAACGGCCTCGGCGAAGCGGGTGCGGCGGCGGCCGAGATCGGTATCCTTGCCGAACTGCGCCTGAACCGCGGCGAGTTCCTCGCCGATCCGCTTCCATTGCAGCCTGTCCGAGCCCAGCAGGTCGTCGAGCTTGGCGCGTTCCTTCTGCAGATCGTCGAGTTCGGCGCGCAGCGCCATCTCCTCGAGCCGGCGCAGCGAGCGCAGGCGCATGTTGAGGATCGCCTCGGCCTGCACCTCGCTCAGATCGCCCTCGCCGGGGCCGGGGGGCACGTAGTCGGCTTCGGACGTCGCGCGCAGGAACGTCCCGCCCCAGCGCTCGCGCATCAGCGCCTCGCGCGGGGCCTCGTCGTAGCGGATGATGTCGATCACCCGGTCGAGGTTCAGATAGGCGACGATGAAGCCCTCGAGCACCTCCAGCCGGTGGTCGATCTTCGCCATCCGGTGTTCCGACCGCCGGATCAGCACCTCGCGCCGGTGGTCGAGGAAGGCGCGCAGCACCTCCCTGAGCGAGCAGACCCTGGGCGTGCGCCCGTTGATCAGCACGTTCATGTTGAGGCTGAAGCGGGTCTCCAGGTCCGAGTTGCGGAAGAGCATGTTCATCAGCATCTCGGGGTCGACATTGCGCGAGCGCGGCTCGAGCACGATGCGCACGTCGTCGGCGGATTCGTCGCGCACATCGGCCAGGATCGGCACCTTGCGGGTCTGGATCACCTCGGCGAGCTTCTCGATCAGCTTTCCCTTGGCGACCTGGTAGGGGATCTCGGTCACCACGATCTGCCAGAGCCCGCGCGGCAGCTGCTCGACCTCCCATGACGCGCGCAGCCGGAAGGCGCCGCGGCCGGTGCGATAGGTCTCCTCGATCGCGGCGCGCGGTTCGACCACCACGCCGCCGGTCGGGAAGTCGGGGCCGGGGATCAGGTCCACGAGGCGGGCCGCGTCGAGATCGGGGTCGCGGATCAGCGCCTGGCAGGCGTCGATCAGCTCGTGCAGGTTGTGCGGCGGGATGTTGGTGGCCATGCCGACGGCGATGCCGCTCGACCCATTGGCCAGCAGGTTGGGAAAGGCGGCGGGCAGCACCACCGGCTCTTCCAGCGTGCCGTCGTAATTGGGGCGGAAATCGACCGCGTTCTCGGAAAGCCCCTCCAGCAGCGCCTCGGCGGCGGCGGTCAGCCGGGCCTCGGTATAGCGGCTGGCGGCGGGGTTGTCGCCGTCGATATTGCCGAAATTGCCCTGCCCGTCGACCAGCGGGTAGCGGACGTTGAAATCCTGCGCCAGCCGCGCCATCGCGTCGTAGATCGCGGCGTCGCCATGCGGGTGGTAGTTGCCCATCACGTCGCCCGAGATCTTCGCCGACTTGCGGAACCCGCCGGTGGAGGAGAGCTTCAGCTCGCGCATCGCGAACAGGATGCGCCGGTGCACCGGCTTCAGCCCGTCGCGCGCATCCGGCAGCGCCCGGTGCATGATGGTCGAGAGCGCGTATTGCAGATAGCGTTCGCCGAGCGCGCGGCGCAGGGGTTCGGCCAGCGGCGCGCGGGTCGGGTCAAGCGCGGGATCGATCGGGGGCGTATCGTCGCTCATGTCTTTTTCTTACCCGCTCGGCGCGCGCATGGGAATCGCAAATCTTGTGGTCGCGGTCACGCGCGGCGGAAGATCTGCGCGGATGCGTCCGTCGCCTTCGCGCAACCGATGCGCGCGGCGGGCCGGCGGATCAGTCCGCCGCCGCCGGCGCGGCGTCCTCGG
>SLPP01000368.1 GCA_007131945.1 Paracoccaceae bacterium
AGCCCCGGCACCGGGTCGATGTCGAGCCTGTCGCCGTGGATCGAGACGCGGACCCTCTCGGGCGTGCGCGCGGGCGGGGTGTCGCGCAGCACGACCCGGTCCAGCGTCAGCCGCAACGCGTCCGAGACCGAGCGGTCGATGCCGACGACCCGTCCCTCGACCGGCCCGTAATAGCGCCATTCGAGCACCGGGGCGGTGACCGAATGTGCCCGCCAGCCGGCGACCGCAAGCCCCGCCGCCACCAGCGCCGCGGCGATGGCAAGCGGGCGCAGCGCCTCGGGGCCGCGCCAGCCGAGCGCGGCGAGCGCCAGCCCGGCGGCGGCGACCGCCGCCCAGCGGGTGGTATCGGGCTCGGTCGGTAGGGCGAAATAGGCGCCGATTCCCAGCGCCAGGAAGATCGGAACGAAGGGGAAGAGCTGGCCGCGGGCGCTGGCGAGGGCGATCAGGGGGGCGGCGGCAAGGGCAGTTGCGGCCCGGGCGAGCCGGATGCCCGCCGCGGGCCACGAGGGAGGTGCCTTGCTCAGCACACTTGTTCTCGCCTGCGTGATTGCCTAGTGCTGAGGTTAACTAATGGTGAAATGGTTTCCGAAAGGTTAACGGTAACCGAAGGGTTAAGGAAAAAATGTCGCAGACCGTCGTCACCCGATTTGCGCCCTCGCCCACGGGCTTCCTGCATATCGGGGGGGCGCGGACCGCGCTCTTCAACTGGCTCTACGCGCGCGGCCGCGGCGGGAAGTTCCTGCTGCGGATCGAGGATACCGACCGCGCGCGCTCCACCCCCGAGGCGGAGGCGGCGATCCTGTCGGGGCTGACCTGGCTGGGGCTTGACTGGGACGGCGAGGCGGTGAGCCAGTTCGCCCGCGCCGGCCGGCATGCCGAGGTGGCGCGGGCGATGCTGGCGGCGGGTCATGCCTATCGCTGCTTCGCCAGCCAGGACGAGGTCGAGGCCTTCCGCGAGGCCGCCCGCGCCGAGGGCCGCTCGACGCTCTACCAGAGCCCCTGGCGCGACGCGGACCCGGCCGGTCACCCCGATGCACCCTTCGTCATCCGCCTGAAGGCGCCGCGCGAGGGCGCGACGGTGATCGAGGACGCGGTCCAGGGGCGGGTCACCTTCCGCAACGACCAGCTCGACGACATGGTCCTGTTGCGCGCCGACGGGACACCGACCTACATGCTGGCGGTGGTGGTAGACGATCACGACATGGACGTGACGCATGTCATCCGCGGCGACGACCATCTGAACAACGCCGCCCGCCAGGCGCAGATCTGGCGCGCCATGGGCTGGGACGAGCCGGTCTGGGCGCATATCCCGCTGATCCACGGGCCCGACGGCAAGAAGCTCTCGAAGCGCCACGGCGCGCTGGGGATCGAGGATTACCAGCGCATGGGCTATCCCTCGGCGGCGCTGCGCAACTATCTGGCGCGGCTGGGCTGGAGCCATGGCGACGACGAGTTCTTCACCGATGCGCAGGCGCGGGAATGGTTCGATCTTGCCGGCATCAACCGCGCCCCGGCGCGGCTCGACCTGAAGAAGCTCGACCATCTGACGGGGCTGCATTTCTCGGCGATGGACGATGCTGCGGTGCTGCAGGAACTGGAAGCCTATCTGGCGGCCACCGGCGCCGCGCCCCTGAACGAGGCGCAGCGCGCGGGGATTCTGCGGGCCATGCCGGTGCTCAGGGATCGTGCGAAGAGCTACGGGCAAATTATTGATCGAGCGTACTTTATCCTGACCGACAGGCCCATCGAGCCGGATCCGAAAGCGGCCAATGCGCTTGATTCAGTATCCCGTGGTATACTGAAAGAATTGACGCCGCAGCTGCAAAATGCTAGCTGGGAACGCGACAGGCTCGAAGCAATCGCGACCGAATGCGCCGCCGCGCACGGACTGGGCCTCGGCAAGCTGGCCCAGCCGTTGCGGGCCGCCCTTGCCGGGCGCATGGTTTCGCCAAGCGTGTTCGACATGATGCTGATTCTTGGACGCGACGAGACCCTGGCGCGACTGGCCGATGCGACGGCGGCGCGCGACGAAACGGGCGGGTCCGGCGCGTCGGACCGGCGGGCAACAACGCAAGGCGAGGGATAGCGATGGCGAAAACCACTGGAACTGCGAAGCTCTCTTTCGGCGACAGGACGCTCGAGTTGCCGATGTACGCCCCCTCGGCCGGGCCCGAGGTGATCGACATCCGCAAGCTCTATGCCGAGGGCGACGTCTTCACCTTCGATCCGGGCTTCACCTCGACCGCGGCCTGCGAGAGCACGATTACCTATATCGACGGCGACGTGGGCGAGCTGCTCTATCGCGGCTACCCGATCGAACAGCTCGCCGAGAAGTCGCATTTCCTCGAGGTCTGCTACCTGCTGCTCTATGGCGAGCTGCCCGATGCCGCGCAGATGCACGATTTCGAGACCCGCATCACGCGCCACACGATGGTGCACGAGCAGATGCAGTATTTCTTCCGTGGCTTCCGCCGCGACGCGCATCCCATGGCGACGATGGTCGCGGTCGTCGGCGCGATGTCGGCCTTCTACCACGATTCGACCGATATCAACGATCCCTGGCAGCGCGAGGTGGCCGCCGTCCGGCTTCTCGCCAAGGTGCCGACGATCGCGGCGATGGCCTACAAGTACTCGATCGGTCAGCCCTTCGTCTATCCGAGGAACGCGCTCGATTACGCCGGCAATTTCCTGCACATGTGCTTCTCGGTCCCGGCCGAGGAATACGTCGTCGATCCGATCCTGGCCAAGGCCATGGACCGGATCATGATGCTGCACGCCGATCACGAGCAGAACGCCTCGACCTCGACCGTGCGGCTGGCGGGCTCCTCGGGCGCCAATCCCTTTGCCTGCATCGCCGCCGGCATCGCCTGCCTCTGGGGCCCGGCGCATGGCGGGGCGAACCAGGCCTGCCTGGAGATGCTGCGCGAGATCGGCACGGTCGAGCGCATCCCCGAATACATCAAGCGCGCCAAGGACAAGAACGACCCGTTCCGGCTGATGGGTTTCGGCCACCGGGTCTACAAGAACTTCGATCCGCGCGCCAAGGTGATGAAGGAATCGGCCGACGAGGTGCTGGGGCTCCTGGGGATCGAGAACAACGAGACCCTGGCGGTTGCCAAGGAACTGGAGCGGATCGCGCTGGAGGACGAGTATTTCGTCTCGAAGAAGCTCTATCCGAATGTCGATTTCTACTCGGGCATCATCCTCGAGGCGATGGGTTTTCCGACCTCGATGTTCACGCCGATCTTCGCGCTTTCCCGCACCGTGGGCTGGATCAGCCAGTGGAAGGAGATGATCGGCGACCCGCAGCAGAAGATCGGGCGGCCGCGGCAGCTCTATGTCGGGCCTACGCGGCGCGACTATGTCGAGGTCGAGGGTCGCTGAGGCCGGGTTCCGGGTGACCGGGAAATGAGGGGG
>SLPP01000395.1 GCA_007131945.1 Paracoccaceae bacterium
CGGCATGGGTGGCATGTCCGGCATGGGCGGCATGGGTGGCATGGGCGGCATGTCCGGCATGGGTGGCATGGCCGGCATGGACGGCATGGGCGGCATGGGCGGCATGGCCGGCATGGGCGGCATGTCCGGCATGGGCGGCATGGGCGGCATGGCCGGTATGGACGGCATGTCCGGCATGGGCGGCATGGCCGGCATGGGTGGCATGGCCGGCATGGGCGGCATGGGTGGCATGGGCGGCATGGCCGGCATGGGCGGCATGGCTGGCGCAGCCCCCGGCTGGAACTGCACCCAGTGGACCTGGGTCGGCCACGGCATGGACGGAATGTCCGGCATGGGCGGCATGGGTGGCATGTCCGGCATGGGCGGCATGGGTGGCATGGGCGGCATGGGCGGCATGTCCGGCATGGGCGGCATGGGCGGCATGGGCGGAATGTCCGGTAACTGAGCGGGACAGCCGATGCCGTACCGGTCGACCAGATCGCTCGATCCCTGCTGCGGGCGCGAAAGCGCCCGCAGGACCAGCGTTGCCGGTCCGCCTTCGCGCGCGGCCGGCGATGCCGGATATCGAGTGGCACGCCGCTGGTCTTCGGAGGCCAACAGGGATCAGGAATGTCCTGCACGACCAGCGTAAGCGTTTCACCAGCGCCGGCAGTGGAGTTCCCGTTCTCCAGGCTGGCCGCGCGTGGGCCGAGCCCGGCGCGCCCTCCCGGCGCTCCGGTGCCATTGGTCCCGGACCTGACCCGTCCCGCGCATGGTCCGGGGCCAATGGCCCTTCGGCGCGCAGATAAAGAAGACTTCGTACCGGGCGCGTCACCGCCCGGGCCTTTCCGTTCACCAATCCGGGCCGCCTGCCATGAAAAGAGTTGAAGCCTTCTTCGGTTACGTGATCGCCCTGGCCTTCGTCGCGACGGCGATCGTGGCCGCCGTCGTCGTCGCAACGCTGTTCATCAAGGGACCGGCGCGGCAGCTTCCGCCAGAGACCATTGCGGTCGTTTCCGAACCCCAGCCCGAGCAGGAGGTGGCGGAGGCACATGCCGCATCCGAGGACCGGGCCGGAGCGCGGGAACCCGTCGACGATGCCGGGATCGATGTCGCCGCCGGTGAGCGCGCCTGGGGCCAGTGTCGTGCCTGCCATGCGATCGCACCGGACGGGCGCTCCGGCATCGGGCCCAACCTGTGGGGGATCGTCGGCGCGCAGGTGGCGGCAATCGAGGGATTCAACTATTCCGACGCGCTGCGCGCGGCCGACGGACAGGTCTGGGACGTGGCCTTGCTCGATGCCTTCCTGACCCGGCCCGCCGAAGCGATCCCCGGCAACCGGATGACCTACAACGGCATGCGCGACGCCGCTGCCCGCCGCAACCTGATCGCCTGGATGGCGCAGCGTTCGGACACGCCGCAATCGCCCGAGGATCTCGGCCTCGCGGCGGCGGCGAACATCGTGACGACCGAGGACACGCCGTCCGAAACGGCCGGGGTCGACGCGTTCTCGGAGGAGGAGTACGAGGCGCTGCTGGAAGCCTTCCGCTGGATGAACCCGCCTGCGCGTCCTGCCGCAGAGGCGGTCGAGGCCCGAGCCCGCGCCGACGCCATCACCGCCGCACTGGCGACGATGGACTACGAGGCGGCGCGCTTCCACCCGCTGCACTATCCCGCCGAAAGCCTGACTGCCAGCAACGAGGAATGCCTCGCCTGCCACGCCGAGATCCTGAGCCACCGGCCGCGCGCCGCGTCGCTGGCGGGGGTGCCCGATACCGCGTCGATCGCGTGGTACCAGACGCTCGACACCTATGCCGGCGCGCAGGAGAGCTTCCACCATCGCCACATGCTCAGCGATTTCGCGCAGGCGACGATGAACCTGCAGTGCCGCTTCTGCCACCAGGGCACCGACCCGCGCGAGGAGTCGCCCGACATGATCGTCGGGCGGGAGAATCACACCGCCCCCGAGGTGCCGGAATTCACCCTGCGCAAGGTCGTGAACCCCTCGACCACCTGCCTGATGTGCCATGGCGCCTTTCCGGCCGAGGAGATGGGACTCGTCGGCAGCTGGCACGAGATCCGCGAGGATTTCGAATGGGAGCCCGGCATCAACGGCTGCCTGACCTGCCACGAGGATGCGTTCCGCACCAACCGGCACCACGTCACCTTCCTGAACGCCGGCAACATCGAGGCGCTAGGCCGGGCCGGAAGTTCCGACAGCTGCTACGGCTGCCACGGCGGGCGCGCCTGGTACATGATCCCCTATCCCTACGCACGCAATCCCTGGCCGGGCATGGACGACGAGGTGCCGGACTGGGCCATTGGCCGACCCACGGCCTCGGATCCGGACTACGCCTTCACGCCCGTCAACCCCGCCGACTGACCCGGAGGAACCGATGACCGAGTTTGATACCCTTCCGTTCTGGTCGCGCGCGCTCGCCCCGTCGCGGCGACGGTTCCTGCAGGGCGCCGCAGCCACGGCAACCGCCGGGCTGGTCGCGACCGGCCGGCCGACCCCGGCGCAGGGCTTCGCCTACGAGCCCTATCCGACCGATGACGAGCTCGAGACGGTGGTCACCTCCTGCGCCCACAACTGCGGCTCGAGGCACATGCTTGTCGCCCACAAGCGCGGCGACGTGATCGTGCGACTGTCCACCGACACCGGTGTCTATCAAGGCGACGAATACGGCCATGACACCGAGGAGAAACCGCAGATCCGCGCCTGCCTGCGCGGGCGCAGCTACCGCGCCCGGCTCTATAGCCCCGAGCGCCTGCTCTATCCGATGAAGCGGGTGGGCGAGCGTGGCGAAGGGCGCTTCCGGCGGATCAGTTGGGATCAGGCGCTGAGCGAGATTGCCGAGCGCATGGTCTATCTGCGCGACAGCTACGGGCCGACGGCGATCGTCGACCAGTCCTATGCCGGTGCGTCCTACGGCGTGCTGCACAAGTCCGACCAGATCGAGGGCCTTCTTGGGCGCTTTCTGGGTATGTTCGGTTGTCGTACCTCGAGCTGGTCGGTTCCCTCCTATCAGGGAACCACCTTCTCCAGCCGCATGACCTTCGGCACGATCAACGATGGCTGCGAGGATGACGCCTTCGCTCATTCGAAACTGATGATCATGTGGGGCTGGAACCCCGCCTATACCTTCCACGGCGGGAACACCTTCTACTACATGCGTCTGGCCAAGCAGCGCGGATGCAAGTTCGTCTGCGTCGATCCGCAGTACACCGACAGCGCGGCCAGCTACGACGCCTGGTGGATCCCGATCAAACCCAACACCGATGCCGCCATGCTGGCCGGCATGGCGCATTACATCTTCGCCAACAACCTGCAGGACCAGGATTTCATCAACCGCTTCTGCCTGGGGGTGGATGCCGGCACCATGCCGGAATGGGCGCAGGGGCAGGAGAACTTCAAGGACTACATCATGGGCATGTCGGATGGCGTGCCCAAGACCCCGCAATGGGCGTCCGAGATCTGCGGCGTTCCGGCGGAGGACATCATCAAGCTGGCCGACATGTACGCCACCACCAAGCCCGCCGCGCTCAAGGCCAGCTGGGCCCCGGGGCGCGCGGCCTATGGCGAGCAGTTCAACCGCATGGCGGCGGCGCTGCAGGCGATGACCGGCAACATCGGCGTCCTCGGCGGCTGCGCCGAGGGTGTCGGCAAGGGCTGGTCGGCCGAGGCGGTGGCCTATCCCTACGACCAGTGGGCCAATGTCTGGTTCGCTTCGATCAAGTCCGACCGCTGGGCGCATATCGTGCTCAACTACCCCAACGTCACCCGCGAGGAAGCAGGGCTGTGGCCCCGCGCTGATCACCTCGACGGGGTGATCCCGAACATTCGCGGCATCTTCTGGCAGGGGTCGGACTGGTTCAATCAGCTCACCCATATCAACAAGCAGATCGAGGCGGTACGCAAGCTCGACAGCTATGGCGAGGGCGAGAGCCTGCTGGTGTGCATGGACAGCACGATCACGCCGACCGGCATCTGGGCCGATTACCTGCTGCCAATTGCCACGCATTTCGAACGCCACGACGTGGCGCTGCCCTGGTACAAGGGGCATTACTACATCCACCGGCCCAAGGTGATCCAGCCGATGGGCGAATCGAAGACCGACTTCCAGGTCTTCACCGAACTGGCCTGGCGGCTGGGCTTCGGCCCGCAATACAACCCGCTGGCCGACCGCAGCTATTTCGACAATGACGACGCCGTCGACGAGGCCTATCTGCGGGCCTGGTGGCAGCGGGTGCAGATGAACCAGGGCGTCACCTGGTCCTGGGAGGAGTTCAAGCGCCGCGGCGTCTACAAGTTCGTCTTCGACCGCCCGAAGGTGGCCTTCGAGCGCCAGATCCAGGAGGGCATCCCCTTCGAGACGCCGTCGGGCAGGATCGAGATCTTCTCGACGCAACTCGCCCAGATCACCGACTGGACGCGCACCCAGTACGGCTATCCGATCCCGGCAATTCCGAAATGGATCGAACCCTGGGAAGGACCGACCGATCCGAAGCGGGCGGAGTACCCGTTCCAGATGGTCACACCGCATCCGCGCTGGCGGACGCATTCGATCTTCAACAACATCCCCTGGCTGCGCGAGACCTTCAGCCAGGAGACGACGATCAACGCCGCCGATGCCGCCCGTCTGGGCATCCGCAACGGCGACACGGTCGAGATCTGGAACGATCGCGGAAAGGTGGTGACGCCGGTCTATGTCACCGAGCGCTGCATGCCGGGTGTCGTGGTGCTCCACGAAGGCTCGTGGATGGACCTCGACGAGAACGGCGTCGACCGTTCCGGCAACCCCGACTTCCTGACGCTGGACGAACCCAGTCCGGCCGGCGCCTTCGCCTACAACACCATTCTCGTCAACATGCGCAAGACCGACCTGCATCATCGTCCGGGCTGGGATCAGCTGGCGACGGCGCGCAGCCATGTCTTCCGCCGCGACCAATAACAGGGAGGCCAGGATATGACCGACAGAGCCGACAGGCAGACGCTCCGCGAAGCCATCCTGAAACGCAAGCGCGAGACATACGAACCCGTCGTGCCCGATATGCAGCTGGGCTTCATCCACCACAATGTGGACTGCATCGGCTGCCGGGCCTGCGAGATCGCCTGCAAGGACAAGAACGGCCTGCCCGAGGGGCCGCGATTCCGCCGCGTGCAGTACATCGAGGGCGGCACCTACCCCGAGGTGTTCGCCTACAAGGTGAACATGTCCTGCAACCACTGCGCCGAGCCGGCCTGCCTGCCGACCTGTCCCACGGGTGCGATCTTCAAGCGCGCCGACAATGGCGTGGTGGACATCGACTCGACGCTCTGCATCGGCTGCCGACGCTGCGAGGCCGCCTGTCCCTACGGGGCGCCGCAGTTCAACTGGGAGCTGAACATCGTCCAGAAGTGCAACATGTGCATCGACGAGCTCGAGGCCGGACGCAAGCCCTACTGCGTCATGGCCTGCATGATGCGCGTGCTCGATATCGGCCCGATCGACCAGCTGCGCGACGGAAGCCTCGAAACCAAGGCGCGCGGACCGCATGACGAGGTGGTCCGACAGGTGCGCAACATGGCCGATCCGGCGCTCACCGATCCCTCGATCGTCTTCGTGCCGCATTCCAACGGCCGGGTCCGCGATGAGTGAACCTGTCCTTGCCCCGATCGCCGCGGCCGACTGGGCGGCCGCGCTGGGTCTGGTCATTCGCCTGCATGATCGCGAGGCGGATGCCGAACTCCTTGCCCTGCTCGCCGGTGCCGATCCCGGAGCGCTGTTCGCCGGGCTTCTGAACACGCCCGCAGAGGCCGATGCGCTGACCGCCCTTTCGGCTGCGCTGCGCGATCTGGCCGGGCAAGGCGACGGTTCGGCGGCGCTCGATGAGATTGCCGTCGATTTCTGCGACATCTACCTGACGCATGGCTACCGGATCGCGCCCAGCGGCTCGGTCTGGATGACCGAGGAGCACCTCGAACGCCAGGCGCCGATGTTCGCGGTGCGCGAGTGGTATGCGCATTACGGCCTTGCGGTTCCGGACTGGCGGTTGCGCGCCGACGACCATCTGGTCCATGAGCTGCAGTTCGTCCAGCATCTGCTGTGCGACAAGGCCGAGTTTGCCGCGACCGATGCGGCCCGGTTCCTTGATGCCCATGCCCTGCCCTGGATTCCCGATTTCTGCGCGGCGATGCAGAAACGGGCTCGGACGCCGTTCTACCGCGCCACCGGGGCGTTGACCCAGGCATTCCTCGGCGCGCTCAGGGACTGGCTCGCCGAAACGACTGGCATCGCGCCCAACGTCCTTTCGCATGCCTTCGCGCGCGAGGCCGACCGGAAGGCCCGCGAGGACGAGTTGAAAGCCGCCGAGCAGCCCTTCGTGCCGGGGCTGGCGGAAAGCTGGTAGGCGATGGACCGCCGGCAGCCCACCGCCGGGGTGGGCGCCTGCGTCCGCGACGCGGCGCTGGCGGCCGGTTGCACCCGCTGTGTCTCTGCCTGCCCGGTCACGGCGCTGGCCTTCGGGGTCGAGGGCGATCTGGAGATCGACGCTTCGGCCTGCACCGGCTGCGGTGCCTGCGCCGCGATATGCCCGACCGGGGCGCTGACGCTGACCGGCGCTGTGCCGATACCCCGCGCCGAGCCCGCGCGCGACGGGACGGTGCTGCTGGTCTGTCCGCGCAGGGCTGGCGCGCTGTGCATCCATGCCTTGGGGCTTGAAGCGCTCGCCGATATCTGGCTGCGCGGCGGGCGCAGGCTGGCTCTGTCGATCGGCGAATGTGCCCATTGCCCGAACGGGGCCGCAGATGTGTTCGACAGCGCGCTGGCCACCCTGAACGATCTGCTCGCCGACCGCGGACTGGCACCGCTGGTCGCGGATACCGCCACCGTGCGCGAACTGCGCCGACTTGACCCACTGGGCGCGAACGCGCCGGACCTTCGCCGCCGGGCGCTGTTTCGCGCGGCCCTGCCGGAACCCGATGGACCGGCGCTGACCCGGCTGCAACGCGCCGGGCGGCCGCACCCCGGCATCCGCTTCGCCCACGGCGCAGGCATCGACGGTGACCGCTGCACAGGATGCAACGCCTGCGTGCAGATCTGTCCGTCAGGTGCCATGATCGATGTCAATGCCACGACCGGCGAAAGCGAGTATGGTTGCAATTCATCCTGCTGCCTGGGTTGTGGCTTGTGCGCGGACGTTTGCGACACCGACGCGATCACGATACTGTCCATGAAGCCGCGCCAGGCCCCGCTGCCTCTGGCGCGCTTCCGCTGCCGCGGATGCGGCGTGGAGAGTCGGATCCCGACCCACAGGAAGTCAAGCGACGAGCTTTGCCCGGTCTGCGCGCGCACGGGGCATTTCCGGCGCCTGTACCAGGTCCTGCCGTGACCCTTGCCGGGCGTCTGGCCGGCTGGTTCGGTGCCGGTCTCAACCGGCGGCTGCTGGCGATCCTGATCCTAGTGTTGGGCGGGCTGTCGGCTGTCTTCCTGATGGCCGTGGTCGAGCTCTATCGCGACCGCATCACCGCCGAGCAGACGCGCAGCGCCACGCGCTACAACGCGCTCCTGCAGGCGACCCTGGAGAACGCGATGCTCAAGCGCGATCTGTCGGGCCTGCAGGCCGTGCTCGACGATGTGGCGGGCAACCCCGAGATCGTTGCATTGCGCATTCTCGACCCCGCGCGCGAGGTCCGCTTCGCCGCCGGGCACGGCGATGTCGGCGCAACGCTGGCGGCCGGGGCGATCGGGCAAGACGGGCCGTCGCCCTCCACAGCCGCGTTCCGCCTGGACGATCCACGGCGGGGCGAGATGTTTCGCGCCGTCACACCGGTGTCCAACCGCGCCGCCTGCCGCGAGTGCCACGGGACCGTTGCCGAGAACCCGGTGAATGGGTTCCTGGTCGTCGACTACAGCCTCGCCGCGCTGGGCACCGAGGCACGGCGCGGCGCACTGTGGCTGGCCGTCGCCGGGCTGGTGGTGATCGCCTCGGCTACGGCCGCGGTCGGGCTGGCAGCCAGTCACGGGATCGTCGCTCCGGTTGCCGAGCTGACCCGCGACATCGGCGCGCTGCGCCGCGGCGAGCCGGTCGCGCCGCCCGCCCGGCTGGGTCGGGACGAGATCGGCCAGCTGCGCCGCAGCTTCTTCGACATGGCAGACGAGCTGCGCCATACACTCGGGCGGCTGCGGGCCTCGGAGGCCGGGCTGCAGGCGATCATCGACGCCATTCCCGACGGCATTCGGGTCATCGACCGGGATTTCCGCATCCTGCGTTCGAATGCCGCCTATGCCAAGCAGGTCGGCCTGCCGCCGGAGCAGATCGTCGGCCGGACCTGCCACGCCCTTTCCTACCAGCGCGCCAGCCCTTGCCCGGACACGCTGGTCTGCTGCCCGCTGGTCGAACTGGGCGGCGCGACTTCCAGCCTGACCTGCCGCCAGATCCATCAGGATGCCAACGGCTGCGAGCGGCATGTCGAGGTCGCGGCGGCGATGGTCGATCTGGCCGCGGATTCCGACACCGGCCCGCTGGTGGTCGAGGCGATCCGCGATCTCGATCAGGCGGCGCAGATGGGTCAGGAACAGAGGCTGGCCGAGCTGGGCATGTTCGCGGCGGGGCTGGCGCATGAAATCAACAACCCGATGAACTCGATCGACCTGCTGGTGCGGGCGGTCGAGCTCGATCTGGCGCAGGGCGAAATGGCCCGCGTCGAGGAACACGTGGCCACGCTCCACCGCGAGATCGCCCGTACCCAGCGGCTGACAGATGCCTTGCTGATGCTGTGCAGCCCGCCCGCCGAACCACAGCTGCTGCAACTGGCCGAGGTGACGCGATCGGCCCTGGCGCTCCTGCGCTATCAGTTCGAAGCGGCCGGGTTGCGGCTTGACATGGTCATACCCGACGACCTGCGGGTGCTGGCTGCCGAAAGCGACCTGCGCCTGTCGGTGACGAACCTGGCGCTGAATGCGCTCCACGCGATGCCCGAGGGCGGTCGGCTGAGCCTGCGCGGCTGGCGCGACGGCGGGCGGGTGCGGCTGGAATTCGCCGATACGGGCCATGGCATCCGCGCGGCCGACCTGGCCCGCATCCGGCTACCCTTCTGGTCGCGTCGGGCCGACGGCAGCCGCGGAATGGGATTGGGTCTGCCGCTCGTCCAGGCCGCGCTCGACCGGGCCGGCGGTGGGCTCGAAGTCGACAGCGTGCCGGGCAGCGGCAGCCGGTTCACCCTGAACTATCCCGATCCTGACGCCAGACCCAAGGGCGCCCGATGACTCCTGCCCGGCAATACCGCATCCTGATCATCGAGGACGATCAGACCCTGAACCACATGCTGGCCGACCATATCGGCCGCATGGGGCACACGGCCATCGGCGTCTTCGACCGCGCCGGGGCGATGGACGTGATGACCGAGTTCGACCCTGATCTGGCGATCCTGGATCTGCGGCTGCCCGATACCGACGGGATGACCTTCCTGTCCGAACTGCGCGACTATTGCCCGGTGCTGGTGATCACCGCCTTCGGCACCATTGACCAGGCGGTGCGGGCGGTGCGATCCGGGGCGGGAGACTATCTGGTCAAACCCGTTTCGACGGCCACGCTGGAACTGGCGCTGCAACGCTTCTTCAACGCGCTCGAACTGCGCCGCGACCTGGATTACTGGCGCGCCCAGGCGCGGGCGACCGACCCGCCCGCGATCATCGGCGACAGTGCCGCGATGACGGAGTTACGCCGGCTGGTCGCGCTTTATGCGCCGGCCGAGACGCCGGTGCTGATCCTGGGCGAGCCCGGCACCGGCAAGGAGACGGTGGCGCGGGTCATCCATGCCACGAGCCCGCGCGCCAATGGCCGCTTCGTGCCCGTCGATTGCGGTCCGGGGCTGGAGCCGGGCGACCTTTTCGGTTCGGCGCAAGGTCGAGGCGGGCGCGACGGGTTGCTGGCGGCGGCCGATGCCGGAACGATCTACCTGTCGGGTATCGACCGTCTGTCCGAAGAGGTGCAGTTGCGCCTTCTGCGGGCAATCGAGACGCTGAGCTTCAGCGCGCGCCCCGGCGGTGCCACCCGCGCCGCAACCGCCCGCTTCGTGCTGTCCAGCAGCCTGAGCGCCGAGGCCCTGGCCCAGGCGGCCAGGCGCAACGAGCTTCTGCACTATCTCGGCCCCTTCACGATCGAGATTGCTCCCTTGCGCGAGCGGCGCGAAGACATCGCGCTGCTGGCAGGCCACCATCTGGCCAACCGGAGCTTCCAGCGCAACGTGGAAAAGTCCCTCGCGCCGGCGGCGATCGCGGCGCTGGAACGCCACGACTGGCCGGGCAACGTGCGCGAGTTGAAGAACACGATCGAGCGGGCGCTGATCATGTCGCAGGGGGCAAGCGAGATCACCACCCGGCATCTGCACGCGCCGCTTGCCCAGCGCCCGGTCGGCGTCGAGAGCGGGTTCACCCTGCATTTCGACACAACCCCGACTCTGGACGAGATGCGCGACGCCTATGTCGCGCGGCTGCTTTCCATGCACGGCGGCAACCGCCGGCTGGTCGCCTCGGTCCTGGGGATCAGCGAGCGTAACCTCTACCGGCTGATCAGGCCGACCTGAACCGATGCGGTGGATGCGACCTGATGATGATGCGAGCGCCCCCACGGCCTCGATCCGCCGGGGTGATCCTGCTCCGCCCGGCTGCATGGGGCCGCCACCGGGCATCGACTGCCGCTGGCGCCCGTGCTCTCCGATCCATCGAAAGTGATCTGCCCCTTCCCACGACCTCGACATCTGCCTCCGGGTCTTCGAACCGGACGCGGACGAAGTCGGGGATCCTCGGAGGCGATGCGGCCGAAGGGCAAACGCTCTGACGTCGGCGGGTATCCGTCTGAGGTCCGATCCGTGCCCGGGCGCCCAGATCCGGACGCTCCCCGCCACGGATTCACTTGGTGCCGAACATCCGGTCGCCAGCATCGCCGAGGCCGGGCACGATATAGCCGTGGTCGTTCAGATGATCGTCGAGCGCCGCGGTCACGATCGGCACGTCGGGATGCGCCTCCTGCATCCGCTTGACGCCCTCGGGCGCGGCCAGGAGGCACAGGAACCGGATGTTGCGCGCCCCTGCCTTCTTCAGCAGGTCGACCGCCGCGGCGGAGGAATTGCCGGTGGCCAGCATCGGGTCGACCACGATCACCAGCCGCTCATCGAGTTCCGAGGGCAGCTTGCAGTAGTACTGCACCGGCTGCAGCGTCTCGGGGTCGCGGTAGAGCCCGATGAAACCCACCCGCGCCGAGGGGACGAGCTCCAGGATCCCGTCGAGAAGCCCGTTGCCCGCCCGCAGGATCGAGACCAGCGCCATCTTCCGCCCGGCGATCACCGGCGCCTGCATCGGGCAGAGCGGCGTCTCGATCCGCACCGTCGTCATCGCCATGTGGCGCGTGACCTCGTAGGCGAGCAGCATGCTGATCTCGCGCAGGAGCTGGCGGAACTTGGCCGTCGAGGTGGTCTTGTCGCGCATGATGGTCAGCTTGTGCTGCACCAGCGGGTGCTCGACGACGGTCAGATGTTCGCTCATGCGGTGGCCTCCAGGCGTTCGATCAGTCTCTTGCGCGTGCCCTCGTCGCAGAAGGCAGCCGCGGCGGCGTCGCGGTTGATGGACCGGAAATCGGCCTCTGTCCAGCCGAAGGCGCGGGCCAGCGCCTCGTATTCGCGCCGGTTCGTGCTGCGGAAGAAGGGCGGATCGTCGGTCGAGAGCGTCACGCGGACGCCGCGCTCGCGCAGCCGCGCGACGGGATGGGCGGCGATGTCGCGATAGAGGCCAAGCGCGACGTTCGACCCCGGACAGATCTCCAGCACGGTGCCGCTTTCCACCAGGGCCTCGACGAGCCGCGGATCCTCGATCGCGCGCACGCCGTGGCCGATGCGTTCGACCCGCAGATGGGCGAGCGTGTCGCGCACCGAGTCGGGCCCGCGCCATTCGCCGGCATGCGCGGTCAGCCCCAGCCCAGCCTCTCGCGCGCAGTCGAAGGCCCAGGCGAAATCGCGCGGCTGGCCGGCATTCTCGTCCCCCGCCATGCCGAAGCCGGTCAGGAACGCCCCCGCCGTCTCGGCCGCGCAGAGCGCCGCGCGCTTCGCCCGGTCGGGGCCGAAATGGCGGATGCAGGTGACGATCGCGCGCATCAATATCCCCGCCTCGCGCTCGGCCTCGGCCGCCGCCTCGGCGATGGCGGCGAGATGCTCGCGCCAGGCCTCGAGGTCGCCGCCGCCGCAGAAATCGGGCGACAGGAACACCTCGGTATAGATCACGCCGTCCCCGGCGCTTTGTTCCAGCACGGCGCGGGTCAGCCGGTGATAGTCACGCGGCGTCCGCAGCACCGTGCAGGCGGCCTCGTAGACGCGCAGGAAGCCGGTGAACCCGTCAAAGGCGTAATGGCCGGCATGATCGAAGATGCCCGCGAGGTCGGTCCGCTTTTCCTGCGCGAGGCCGCGAATGAAGGCCGGCGGGGCCGCGCCTTCCAGATGCAGGTGCAACTCGACCTTCGGCAGCGCGGGATCGATCCGTTCGCTCATGCGCCCCTCGCGGGCAGGAAGCTGCGACCCGGGCCGCGCGTGGCGAGGTCCAGGTGATCGGCGACCGAGGCCGCGACATCGACGAAGGCGCAATGGCCGATCTCGCCGGCGCCATGGCCCCAGGCCAGGACCGGCACCCGTTCGCGCGTATGGTCGGTGCCGCGCCAGGTCGGATCGTTGCCGTGATCGGCGGTGAAGATCACCAGGTCGCCGGGTTTCAGCCGCGCGAGGAACGCCCCCGCCTCTGCGTCGAAGGCTTCCAGCGCGCGGGCATAGCCGGCGACGTCGCGCGGATGGCCGAAATCGCTGTCGAACTCGACGAGGTTGGCGAAGGTGAGCGAGCCGGCCTCGGCCTCGGAGGCCAGGCGATGCAGATGCCGGACGAGATCGCGGTCGGACCGGCCCTTGTGCACCTGCCCGACCCCGCGATGGGCGAAGATGTCGGCGATCTTGCCGACCGC